>DAOVMD010000408.1 GCA_030630935.1 Candidatus Mcinerneyibacteriota bacterium
CCTACTTTATTTTCGGGTTTCTCAATTGCACTATTTAAAATATCTGAGTAATCGGGTTTTGGCACGAAATCCCCAAGCCAGCCCAGGGAAAGTTCTTTTAGGGGAATTCGCCATAGTTTCCTATTATATGGAAGGAGGAATTTCTGAGCAATTCCCTTACCAAAATTATTAATTGTCCAGTCCCGAAAGTTTTCTGCATTCCTGCTAATATCACCGTGCTTAATAATCTGTTTACTAAGTTTCATGATCGAAGTTATACAATGCTCCCGGTCTATTTTTGGTAACGCCCATAAATTTAACTGAAAAGGATATGGGATGATATTCTTTTTATATATAATAATAGAATTTTTCTCTTGTTTTTTCAATTTAATTTTTAATCTTTTAATTAAATAATTTTTTGTTTGTTTATCTCTGAAATAGAGGAGGTGTCCGGTTTTATCAAATAGGAAATTATTAACATTTGTAGTTACACATAATCCACCGGTTTGATTTTCCTTCTCAAAGATTGAGAATGGAATTTCTCTTTGATTAAACAGATCCCCTAAAGTAAGGCCTGACAGACCCGCACCTAAGATTATATTATTCAAGATTCGACCCTATTATTTCTTTTTTCATATCAATCTTAGATAATTCAAAACCAAAGACAAGTGCGGAAAAGAATATAAAGAGATATATCACAATTGCAACTTCAGTATTGGTAAATGTAATTGCAACGGACGAGATTGCGAGGAACATAGCCAGCCAATCAATTAGAAGAAGGGTTTTTGCATCTGGTAACCCGATCTTTTTTAATCTTAATGCCAGGTGATCCGGGCTGCCTTTCACGATTGGAATTTTTTTTGAGATTCTGATAAGAGATACCAGCGAGACATCGAATATTGGAATCCCTAAAATTATTACCGGGACCAGCATTGCGATTGTATTGACTGTTGTATAACTAACCTGTATAGAGACAATTGCAAGTATAAATCCCAATAATAAAGCTCCTGTATCCCCAAGAAAAACTTTTGCCTTCGGCATGTTCCAGAAGAAGAATGGGATTGCAGAAAATATAAATAAAACAGAAATTATCACAACGAATAAATTATCTTGCGGGAATGCGATTGCTAGGAATGCAATGAACGCAATAATAGAAATGCTTGTAGCCAGACCGTCCATGATATCAATAATATTAATTGAGTTTGTTATCATAATTATCCAGATAAATGTTATGATAATATTTAACCAAGTTGGGTAAAACATAATCTTCAAATGAATTCCAAAAGAAATTACAGTTATCGCAGCTACAATCTGTCCGAATAATTTTACATACCACTTGATTTTTTTAACATCATCTATTAACCCAGTAAGTAAGATTATAAGAGATGCAAATATTAAACCGTTCCAGGTTGAATTAAATGTTTGATATTTTATGAAGTAATATACAAATCCAATCCCGACTGCAAGAAAAATTGCTAATCCGCCAAGGTATGGTATCGGTTTCGTATGAGTTTTTAAATCATTATCAGGTTTATCAACTATCTTAAATTTCAATGCAATTAATCGTAATATCGGTATAAGAATTATTGATGATATAAAACTTATAACAGCTAATTTTATTAGAAGATTAATATCTAAAGTCATCTTTTTAAACTGCTCATCTTTTTTAAATAGAGGTTATCAAGTTCTTTGACCATAACATTGATATCGAATTCATCACTGAGGAGACGTCCTGATTCCTTGCCCATCTTTCCCTGGAGAGTTTTATTTTTTAAAATATGATAAATTCTATCAGCCATTATATCCATCCTGCCAAAGGGAACCAGGTATCCGTTGATCTCGTTCTTTACCACATCTTCCGCACCCCCGACATTTGTCGCGACAATCGGTTTCTTGCATGCCATTGCTTCAAGGAATGTTCTCGGTAAACCTTCCCACTCAGATGTTAGGACAAAGATATCACAAAGTTTTAAGTAGGGGATTGGATCTTCCTTCCAGCCTAATAATAAAATATTATCCCAGAGCTCTAACCTTTTGATCTTATTCTTAATCTCTCTCTCAAGTTTTCCACCGCCGATTAATAGAAATCTAAATTTCATTTTCGGGTCTTTTTCCTTGAGAATTTTTGCCATCCTGATAAAGTCAAGGGGGGCTTTTTGCTTCTTGAAAGGTGCAATTTTTAAGATTATTTTTTCATCTGAACTAATTCCCAAATCCCTTAATAAGTTCTTCCTGGAAATTTTGCTGGACCTGATTGATTTAATATCAATTCCGCTCCTGATTATTTCATATTTATAGGCTTTTCCAATTTTCTTTGAAAGACCTATCTTCATATCTTCTGTTGAAACAACTAGTAAAACATCAGTGAACCAGGAAGTTAAGACTTCTATTAAAATAAATAATCTCTTTATCAGTTTATTAGTAAAATACCAAAACCCAAAACCGTGGATTGTATGAATTATAATAGGTACCTTTGCAAATAATGCAGCCCACCTCCCAAGAATTCCTGCCTTTGAAGAATGAGTATGGATTATATGAGGGCGTTCCTTTTTCAGGATCTTAAAAAGGGTGATGAAAGTCAAAATATCCTTCCTGATATTTAAGTTCCTGTTAAAAGATTTAATGAATATGCGCTTTGTATCATTCAATTTATATGCTTCAGGATTCAAAACTCCATTTGTATTTGTAATTAATATCCTTTTATACTTCTCAGGGGGAAGAGTTTTTATCGTAAATAATGTGTTAAATTGCGCTCCACCGCGCTCAAGTTCAGTTATTATATGAGCAATCTTAATCTTTTTCATCTTCACTCCATTGAAAAAATTATAACATAGATTTTAATGAAAATCAAGTAGTATTTAGAGTGAGGGTGGGGATAGTGTATAAGAAATTGTTGAAATTTGATTTGAGTAATATTTACAGTTATAAAACTATTATAAAAACAACATCTATCCTATAGGGACAATTAAAAAACAAAAAGAATTTTTTTTAACAGGGACTGTTACGAGACTTGTAATTATTATCTAATTATGATATACATATTGGGGAGACGTGCCATGGTACGTCTCTACGAACTACAAAACGACTGTTCCAGTGCCATGCATCGCACCTGGTGCATGGGTATATGAGAGTTGCTTGAGTCACCCATATTAGGAATAAATTCCTATGACATTTGGTGAACTGTTGAACCATGGTAGATTGCCGCGACCTTTGCAAGATCTCGCAATGACATTAATATGGCTATGCAGGTTTACCCTACGTGGTAACCTGCC
>DAOVMD010000059.1 GCA_030630935.1 Candidatus Mcinerneyibacteriota bacterium
AAACCGCACGGCGGGTTCTGTGAGGGGCGGTCGTTCTCACTATTAAATTTATGAGGACGACACGTCTACTCGACATTAAAAATTTCTTTTTTTTTGTTTTTTTTTTCTCTGTGTTCTCCATGTTCGGAGTTTACCCCGGTTTTTCGGGGTGGTGAAATATTTTTTGCAATTATTAGAATCTTTAAGCACCTGTCGCTCTAAACAATTATAAACAATATTAGTAAGTTACTTATAAGTCTCTTTAAAGTCCATGTTAAAATTTTTTAATTTTTGTTTTTCTTTTCTCCTTTTGTTTTATGTTTTTCTATCGAATGGGTGTTTTATCTCTTATGGTCAGGGCGACCGGCCGGTAGCCCCTACTGCATTTTCATACATAATGCAAGATCATTCTTACTTGCAGAGCGAAGCGATGCTTTAAGTTCTCGTTAGTTCTCTTTAGTTCCCTGTTAAATAAAAAAGTTTGAGCGAAGCGAGTTAAATTTAAATTTATCTTTTGTTTTTCTTTTGTAATGAATGATTAATGATGTTTTTTTTAAAGCGAGATTGCCGCAGTCGTTTCACTCCCTCGCAATAACATTCAGTTATTTTCCTATTATCCATTATAAGTCTTTTTAAAGTCCATGTTAAAATTTGCATCCTATGGAACACGCTAAACACGCCGCAAAATAAAAAACTCGCTTCGATAAATATTTATGATTTAAGGGAGTAAAACCCCATTATTTATGCGTAAAAAAACAATAAATGAGATTATATAAAAGTATTAACATTATCACGTTCCAGTTTGGCCCTGCAAGCAGGGCTTGTTATTTGGTTACATGATTAGTTTTACAAATAGCTATGTTCAAAGGGTGCTTGCGCCGTTATTAATTGAAAATCATTTGTCACTGTTGTTTTCGCTAAATATCTCAGGTTTTAAGATAGCAATATGTTTATAGCCACGATAATTGTCGGCATAATCCAAGCCATACCCAACCACAAATTCATCTGGGATAATGAATCCTGTATAATCTGCTTTTACATCTTCAAAGCCGGGCAATCTTCTCTCGACTTTATCGAGTAATGCACAGGATTTAATTGAGTTAGGTTTGAAACTATTTGTTAACTTATTTATAATGAACCTTAATGTTCTTCCGGAATCAACAATGTCCTCAACTATTAAAACATCTTTCCCGTCCAGGTTAACCATAGGAGTTAATAGCAGTTCTAAGTCTCCGCCCACAGTCCCTTGTTTATAAGAAGAAACTTTGATGAATGTACGCTGCAGTGATAACCCGATTCCCTCGGAAAGATCTTTGATAAAGTGAACACTTCCATCTAATACTCCAAGAAGAACCAATTGTTTCCCTTTATATTCTTCCTGAATATCGTGAGATAATTTTTCAGTCCTTAGAACAATTTCTCCATTTAGAATCAAAATTCCCTTAAAATCCCGCGCCGCATATTTTGGTGATCTGATTGATGAAACTGCAACTAAAGGAGTGTTTCTTAAATCAATGATTTTATCTTTCATCTTTTTATCTCATCGTTTTAATTTTATGTAGTTTTTTCTCAACAATAAGTAATACTTCTTTTTCTTGAACGAGTTTCCAGTTATTAGTTGGAGTATGTGAAACGACTTTGTTCTCCTGTAAATATTCAATTATTAAATTACGAATAGGTTTATTAGACCTAGAAATAATTGGGGAATCTAATGCATTCGCAGCTTTAAGATGACCACCCCCGCCGTTTGAACGGTAATTATTCATTGCAACGTTATAAGTCCCCTCAGGATCCAAAGGATTTCCCGTTTTTGATTCTAATAACTTAATTACTCTTTCTCCTTCCGGTTTAGAAAGATCTATTTCATAAATGATCCCTTCAAAAGTATCATAGTTGTAACCTTTAAGTTTTTTGCTGATAACTCCATCCTCAAATTTTTCTGTCCCGTTAAAAAACGTTGCAGAATATTCAATATAATCCTTTATCATTTTTCCAGTCATTTTTCTAACATATAAGAAGTTTTCATACTTATAAATCCCGGCAATATCCGCAATTGTAATCTCCCCTGTTTCAATCTCCAAATTTGGATTAAATATAGCCGCCGCAGAGATATCTGCACCAGTGACATCCAGCTGAACCTTATGGATTAAATCTGTTATAGGATTATCTTTGAAATAAGAGTAGTAAGAATTAATATCAACCTTAATCTCAGCAATTGGTGTCTCAGAATATTGCTTTGTTTCATTATAATATTTTTTTACTTTTTTAAAGAGAATTTTATCAGAGGGATAATCTTTCATGGAGATTAGTTTCGAAGTCTTACTTACTATTACCCAATCTTTATTTTTCCTTTCCAATTCAATTTTTATCAGAGTTACATTAATTGCATAAGCCCCGGGTTGTGTTATTAAAACCTTATTTACTAATGCAGATTCTACCGGTTTGTGTATATGCCCAGAGATTATAATGTCAAGCCCAGGGTTTTTCTCTGCAGTGATAATAGCAGCATTTTCAATTGGAATCGATGAGTCAGATTCCTTTAATTCCTTTTTACCATACCCGGAATGAAAAAGCCCAACTATAATATCTGGTTTCTCCTTCTTTTTCATTTTCCTTAACCAATACTCTGTTGATTCGGGGATCGATTCAAACTTTATGCCTGCATAAACTTTTTTATTTAGCCACTGTGGAATTCCTGGAGTAATCATTCCAAGAATGACAATCTTTATTCCTTCTACCTTAATAACTTTATATGGTTTGTAGAACGGTTTTTTAGTTTTATTTTCATGAACTGCATTTGCTGCAAGAATCGGGAAGTTAGCTTGCTTGATGACTTCCTTAACTACCGGTATTCCTTGTTCAATATCATGGTTACCCAAAGCAGCAGCTTGATACCCAATATAATTCATTGCTAATATCATCGGGTCAGGTTCCTGCAGGAATTTTGAATTATGAAGAGTAGTAAGTGGAGTTCCCTGGATTATATCTCCGGCACTTAATAAAATTAAATCAGGCTTCTTCTTCTTGAAATCCTTTACCCAGGATGAAACACGGATTAGCCCGCCTTGAATTTCATTCCCAGTAATAAAATCGTAATCAAATAAATGCCCGTGCTCATCACTTGTTGCAGCAATATAAATTACTTTCCTTTTAGATTGATCTCCCCAAAGTTCAACGGGGATAAAAATAAAAAAGATTAATATTATAGATAAAAATAAAAAAAGTTTCCTGCCCTTCATTGTTCCCCTTTTATTTTTAGTGTCTGAAAAGAATGTTTTTCTAAGTCAATATAATAGTTGTTTATTCACTTTCCGATATTACTGCTACTTCTTCTTCTTGCAGTTGTTGAATTTTCCTTTCTAACTTCTCATATTTTCCTATTCGAGCTTTTTTAAATGAGTTATATAGAAGCCCAACTGCAACAAACATAATGGCAAGATTAATAATATAATCATAAATTCCAACAGATTGAATTAACATATCTTTTATTACGCCGACAAATCCCAGAACTATAAGTATAAAACACCAAAAAATAATCATAAGATTCCTCCTAAATTTATATTTTATTATATCAGATAATAAATACAATGTCAAGATGATTACAAAAGAAAATAGTTTCGCTTCGCTCTACAATAAAGTGTTAAAGTGTTCAATGCATGGTTCGCATGCGTTCAAGTGTTCAAATGTTATTGTTTCGCTTTGCTACACATCTATGATTTTTGATTGGTAATTATTAATTTAAGATTGATTTTGCATTAGGTATGATAATGTATTTGTTTAGAGCGACATTTCTTAATATAAAGCTTTTTAATTATTCATAATTAACAAAAGAAGATAAATCATTTTCTGTTCTCGGTTCTCTTGTATCTGTTCTCTATTCAAGCAACAGAGTTTCTTGAGGATGGCACATCTCGATGAAATTATTTAGAAATAAAAAAATAACTTAATTCGTTTCGCTCTGCAAGTAAGAATGAATAATGTTTTGCTTTGGAGAATACAATGCTTTTGGTTAGAAAAAAAGGTACTTATGTAAGTAATCGAATGTAACATATAGATATCTTGAAATACATAGAGGTTGTCCGATAACTCCATTTTGTCATTGCGCATCGAAGATCTAGCGAAGCGTCCAGGAGGAGAATTACGACGACTGAGGCAATCCTGTGTTTTTCTTTAAAGCGAGATTACTTCGGTCAGTGCGCTGTTCACCGCACTTCCCTCGTAATGACAATACTTTTGTTTTTCCTATTAAAAAAGTTATCCACAAGTTGTCGGACAGCCTCCATAGAGTTCTGGGTAAGCTCAACATCTTGAACTCGCGGAGAGGAAAGGTTTGCAAATCTATATTTTTAAATTATAAATATAGATTATTTTAATATTTTATCGAATAATTTGAATTCAGTGATCACATAATTTTTATTATTTGATAGAATAAATTTATAGGTAACTTTTAAAAAATATCCTTGTTGTTTACCGTTTATTGTTAATGCTTTAAATGAAATATTACGAAGATGACGGTCTGTAATGGAATATAAATCATGAGAAATCCTGTCTTGATGATGGTTTCTATATACTATTTTTCCATTTCTATTTATTTTAAGATAATATACAATTGTTCCTTCAAAAGACATGAAAGGATGCTTAGGAATAATTAATTTTTCATGTTTTTCTATTATATCAGTTAATTTAATTTGTTCAGGAATGTTTTCAATTGTTTTTATCATGTTTTTTCTTTCTGCAATATCCTTTTCAATTTGCATGAGAAATTCAGAAATATTGAAATCCTTTATTATAATATAGTCTTTACCATATTTATTTATTAATTTCTGAAGTATTATCTCGATTTCTTCTAAACGCTTTAAATTTAATTCCATATTTCCTTTATTAGGATCCTGTTCATCCAGGTTTTTAATTGATTGGGAGAGATGACAAGTTCTTGAACGTGACGAGTCTATATCCTTCAAAACATTATGATATTTTTCAGTAAGTTTAAAAGCAATTTTCCAATTGTAATTAATTTTCTTTAAGACAAGATAAAAGTGATCAAAGTCAATCATTGTTCCTTCATCACTGTAATAATATTTCGTAATATATATCATAACACAATTATCTCCTGGAGTGATATGCTCTATTTTGCCTAAATGAAACTTGACTGTTTGAATAGGAGGAATGCTGATATTACTAATTGTCCATTTATTACTAATTATCCACTGTGTATCAGTTTTGAAATTTTCGTATGAGATTTGTTTTCGATCTTCTTTTGATATTAACCTATAAGCATTTTTAGTTTTATCTTCTTTCAGAAGCCAAAGAAACTAATCTGCAAGTTTTGTTGGAGAAGAGATGATTTTATATTTATTGTATGAAATCATTCCCAAAATAATGGCAATTAATAATCCAAGTATAATAATTCTCTTTTTCATAATAAATAAATACGCAATTTAGCAGTAATTATTTTAAATTTAATGTTTTTCTCTCTACATATACTAAAATGTCAAGTAACTAACTTTTATATCATTCTATATAACTGTGCTAAGTTTTTTGAGATTATTATTTTTTATCATTATTAAAAAGCCTTCAGTATAATTATTATTTATGTCAGTTGCATGATTTGTCAATTGACAAATCGTGCAACTGAAAACAATCTTTTTATTAGCGAATTATATATTCGAAGTTATATAGCTCTTAAGGACGAATAATGTTCATCTTTGCTGAACTCTATTCCCAATACCATACTAATACTAATTTTTCTCTTGACTGAGTAGAGTGTTTGTGATAAAATACATCAAAAGCGAGAAGATTTATATGCGCAGTTTCACTAAGGAGATTTTATTAAGTCTTAAGTTGTTGGGTGAGTTCAAGTTGAAGTCAGCTGTTGCAGCATATAAATTGATTGACGGGAAGAAAATAGAACCGACTATTCGGCAGATGATGTATTACCTGGTAAAGAAAGGCTATATACAGAAAAAGCGTTTGCCTGGCGGGGTGTGTTTTTATTTAACAGGCTCAGGTTTAAATGTTATAAGTGAAATTGACAAGTTGATTTTTCCCGACCATTCGAACTGGAATATGAAATGGAAACTTGTTTTTTTCGATATCCCAGAAGTTAAACGATCATTACGAGATAAGTTTCGCCGTGAACTTAAGAAGTTAGGATTTGGGATGCTGCAAAATGGAGTTTGGTTCACACCAATAATTAGTTCAGAACAGATTTCTGAAACGATTAAAAAATCAAAAGTTGAGAAATACACAGTTATCTTTTCCGGGAAATTTGAAGACTTCACAATTTCTCCGGAACTATTGGAAGAAAAATTTAAAATAAAATCACTTATTAAGGAATTTTCTAGTCTGTCAAATAAAATTAATAATTTATTTTCAAAGGTTGGGATATCAGGTTTGAGTTCTAATCAAAAATTAATTGGAAAAATTATTCTGAGAAATCGTTTCCGATTATTACTAAGTAATTTAATCCGTCGATTACCACCCTTACCGGATAAGATTCTTCCTGGTAAAAAAATAATTCATAAGACATTTTCAGAATATGAGAAAATTCGGAAACTTACAACACAAGAGTTATTCAAAGACAGGATTAATTAGAAGTCTGTCTTTCCTGTAAAATTGAATTGTTTAATTTTCAATTTTGGAACCACTGTTCCACCACCCATAAAGCCACCTGAAAAGACTTGCAAGTTTGAAATCTGAGTTACATTATTTAGTGCGTCAATGATACTTTGAGTAAACCGCATGTTTTTTATACTTTTAGCTATCTTACCGTTTTTAATTAGGAATGTTCCATTTCTTGTCATACCGGTATAAAGCGTTTTCATAGGGTCACTGATATTTGTATAGTGAAACCTTGTTATCAGGATTCCTTTCTTAGTAGTTCTGATCATTTCTTCGGGAGATGTTTTTCCCTTTGATAAAGCAATGTTTAAAGGTAATGGTCCATAAACCATTCCTGGAGGAAGGGCATGACCGGTGTTTTTCATTTTAAATTTTTTGGAATAATAATTATCATATACCAAACCTTTAAAGATTCCGTCCTTGACTATTGATACTTTTGATCTCTTTACTCCTTCAGAATCAAATGGAATCCCTGAAGCTTTTTTATGATTCCAGTTATCTGTAATTGTTATGTTTTTTCCAAAGACCCTCTTCCCAACTTTTCCAACTAGCGGGCTTCTTCCTTCGTGATAACCTTTTGTACCAAATGCAAAATAGGTTAAGTATGTAAGCATTTCACCAACCGCTGCTTCTTCAAGGATTACGGTATATTCTCCCGGGTCGATAGATATGGAGTTCTGGGAGAGGATGCACTTTTCAATTGCGATTTTTGCAACTTTCTTAAAGTTAATCTTTGAAAAATCATTTTGGATCTCTTCCGCAAATCCTGTCCCGAGTCCTTTATCAGTTATAATAAAAAGGGATGAACTTGAAGCCGATGCAAAACAATCTGCACCATTTGTTGTGGCGACACCGAAATTATCAGTTTTAGTAGAAATAAAACCGGAAGCATTTACATTCTTTTCTGAACAGAGTTTGACAATTTCTTTTAACATCTCTGCTCTTTGTTTCGGGGTAGTTTTATCTGTTGTCTGATTGAATTGCTTATAATACTCAGCTTGAATTCCTTCAGGTAATCCGGGATAATCAGGGTCTTCCGGAGAAAGCTTGGCTATCTTTTCTGCATTTCGAAGAGCTTTTATTAAACCTTTCCTGGTGAGATCATTTGTTGATGCGACCCCGGTTTTTTTTCCAAAGATAACATTGATGACTATATTTCCATTGTTTTCGTGGACATTCTGGTGAATATAAGAATTTGCTAAGCGGGTAAGAAAAGATGTGTTTTTAAAATAGTTAATTTGGATATCATTGGCTTTAGAAGAATTAAATATGATGTCTTTAATTCTATCGAATCTCTTTCTATCTATCATTTTCCCACTCCAACTTTTACATTTCTGAACCTGGCTCTTGATACTCCGTGAGAAACACGAGCAGTCTGCATAGGGTCACCTTTTCCACAGTTTGGAACACCCCAGACCCTCCAGTCTTTCTTGTTTGAGATTCCATCACAATTATTCCAAAACTCAGGAGTTATACCGGTATAGTTGGGGTTCTTTACAATGTGTTTGAGTTTTCCGTTCTTGATTACCCATCCTATTTCACAAGCAAATTGGAAATTTAATCTTTTATCATCAATGCTCCAGCTTTTATTGATTGCCATGTATATTCCATTTTTTATTCCACTAATCAAGGAATTAAAAGTGTCCTTCCCCGGAAGCAAGTTGATGCTTGTCATTCTAATCAAAGGTAACCTATTAAATCCATCAGCACGCATGGTCCCGTTACTTTGCATGCCCAATTTTACGGCAGTCTCTCTTGAAGTTAAGTATCCAACAAACTTTCCTTTCTTCACGATATAGGTTTTTTGCGCCGGAATACCCTCATCATCATATCCAAAAGATCCGAGAGAATGCTTTATTGTGGCATCAGCAGTAATGTTAACTATTTTGGATCCATATTGAAATTTTCCAAGTTTATCAGGAGTAAGAAATGAAGTCCCTGCAAGTGATCTTTCGGTTCCAAATACCCTGTCCAATTCGATTGGATGACCGCAAGACTCATGAACCTGAAGTGCTAATTGGCTACCTTCAAGGATTATATCCATTACTCCGGATGGGCATTGCGGTGCAGATAATAAAGCAATTGCTTCTTTTGCAGTCGGTTTTGCATTCTCTTTTAATTTTAAACTTAAGACATGTTCCCAACCGGAATTTTCAAAACTCCCACCGAAAGATGCCGGGTAAGAGCGTTTTTGAACCTCACCATCTTTCATTGCATAAGCTTCTAAGCCAGCTCCGGTTTGAATGGTTTGCTGAGTGAAATATCGGTTCTCAGTTGATGCAAAAATTTTCTCTTCCTTAGTGCTTTGACAAGAAACATGTCCAATTATAATCCCTTTCACTTTTAAAAGTTCATTACTTACATCCAATAGAAGATCGATTTTTTCCTTTATAGAGATTTCAAATGGATCAATTTTATAGGGAGACTTCCAGGAATCTTTTAATGGGGAGAGCTTTTCAAATGTTACCGGTTCATGCTTTAGTATCCCGGAAGCTTTTGCAATCTTAACCGCCAGTTTCGCTACCTTTTCTATTTCCTTCTTTTCAAGAATGCTGCTGCTTGCAAAACCCCAATATCCTTTATAAAGAACTCGAATTCCAAAGCCTGCCCAATTCTTCTTATTAATACCTTCAACCTTTTTGTTCTTTACAGAAATATTCTCTGTTTCTATTCTTGTGATCCTAATGTCTCCATATTCAGCACCAAGGTTCTTAATGACTTTTAAAGCCAGGTTTGTTAGCTTTCTCATGCTTGCTATTTCTTACCTATTATAAATTCTTTTCAATTACTTTACCTAACCTTTTTAGTCCTTCCTCAAATAGCTCCTCCTTTGCATATGAGAAATTTAATCTTATGCAATTTCTACTCTTGCTGTATGCGTCGAAGGCTGAACCAATTATATAAGCGACATTCTCTTTGATGGCTTCTTCAAACATTTTTTCCGTATCAATTTTCTTTGGAAGCTTAACCCAAAGGAATAATCCGCCTTCCGGATTTGTCCAGGAAATCTCATCATGTTTCGGCAAATACTTATCGAGGTACTTAATCATGAGATTTTTTTTCTTTTTATAAACTTCGATTGTTGATTTTATATTCTTCTCCAGCAGACCACGTTTCATATATTCATATACAATAAATTGTGTGAATGGGGGAGTGCATAAATCAGCAGATTGCTTTGCGACAACTAATTTATCAATAATCGCGGGCTCTGCAATAACCCAACCTAACCTAAAGCCTGGAGCAAAAATTTTCGAAAATGTATGTAAGGACATTACATTTCCAATATTATCAAGAGAAAGCATTGACTCTGGTTCTTCTCCCTCAAACCTAAGTTCACGATACGGACTATCCTCAAGAATTAAGAAATCAAACTCCTTACTTAACTCAATCAGTTTCTTCCTTCTATCAATTGTCATTGTTGTTCCGGTCGGGTTTTGGAAATCAGGAACAACATATACAAATTTGTAATGCTCTTCCTTTTTCCGTAATTCCTTTAATTTAATTTCCAGCTTATCTATATTCATACCATTCTCATCAACTTTAACCCCAACTAAATGTGCTCCATAAGTATTGAATGCTGATAATCCACCAAGATAAGTAGGTAACCCAACAATAATAGGATCACTCGGATCAATAAATATCTTTGAAATTAGATCTAACCCTTGCTGGGATGCAACAGTTATTAATATGTTTTCTCTTGTGATAGAAACATTATCCCTTTTCGCCCACTCAATCAATTGATCCTTTAAGAGGTCGATGCCTTCGGTGGGACCATATTGTAAGGCTCTCGCACCATATTCCTTTAAAACACTTGAACAAATATCGTCCAATTCATCAATTGGAAAAGTCTCCGGGGCCGGTAAACCACCTGCAAATGAGATAATTTCAGGTTTTGCCGTTAATTTTAAAAGCTCCCTGATAACAGACTTTTTCATCCTTCTGGCATTTATAGAATAATTTTTCTCAAGATCGATCATACGAATCCTCCTTTATTAATTATTTTTTATTTGGTTTAAACTTATTGAAATGTGTGAAGAAAAGAAATTGAAATGATCACTATTTAGCTTTTTCAATACTTTTTCTCGTGTTTTTATTTTTCTTTTCTATTTCCTTCGCCTTCTCTTTTGAGATCCCCTTCTCTATATATTTCTCTCGACAGACATCACAAAGACTGTCTTTCCAAACATTACTGATGAATGTATATTTATGACAAACTTCACATTTCTTAAATCCGCCAGTTATAAAGATTTTAACAAGATCACTGACCAATTCATCCTTTTTCTCAGGTTCTGAGGTGGATTTCTTGATTTTATGCTGTACAAGCCTATGAATCTCCTGCTGCTCAGATACAATGTCTATAAGCTTAACTAAACCATCAACATTTAATAAAGAAATATCATCTCGAATATCTCTCAATAGATGTGAAATTGATTCAAGAGATTCAGATATTGATTTCAAATACTTAAGTTCATCTCTTGGTTCAATGGCCATTTTTTTCTCTTTATTTTTAAATTATATTAACATATTTATATTAAATAGTCAAGTGAAAAGATAAGTTACCAGCTCTGAATAGTAAATTAAAAATCGTTTGACAAAAATCGAAAAATGTATTAAAATATGTATGACAAAAGGTGTA
>DAOVMD010000305.1 GCA_030630935.1 Candidatus Mcinerneyibacteriota bacterium
CTCAACTTCAGATATGTTGGAGCAGATGGAAGGTTAAAAACTCTTAATCTGGTAGTTAATAATTTAACTGACCTTGATTACATTTTATCTACAGGTGAGAGAGTTGACGGTTCGAGTCTATTTCCTTATATTGATCCATCACAGAGCGATCTATATGTAATTCCCAGGTATAACACGGCATTTATTAATCCATTTGCCCAGATCCCGACGTTAGATATTCTTTGTGCATTTTATACAGCAAAAGGTGAACCTTATATTAGTTCACCCGAGCAAATTTTAAAATCTGCACATGCTTCATTGAAGAAGCATACAGGTTTTACATTTAATGCAATGGGAGAGCTGGAGTATTATGTGATTTCGCAAAAAGAAGCTTTATTCCCAGCGCCACCGCAAAAGGGCTATCATGAATCTACACCCTTTACAAAATGGGAGAATTTAAGGATTGATGCAATGCAGGCAATTGCAAGCACCGGCGGTAAGATAAAGTATGGTCATTCCGAAGTAGGGAGTATCTCCGGAAAAGATATGGATATGGAACAGCACGAGATCGAATTTCTTCCTGTTGATGTTGAAGATGCAGCAGATCAATTAGTCATTGCGAAATGGATAATTAGAGTTCTCGGATATATTTATGGAGTAGATATAACTTTTGCCCCGAAGATAAGTGAAGGTCATGCCGGGAGCGGATTTCATTTTCATACACGGCTAATGAAGAATGGAAAGAATAAAATGATTGTAAAAGAGGAATTGAGTAATGCCGCCAGGAAAGCGATCTCAGGATTTCTTACATTAGCACCTTCTTTAACTGCGTTCGGTAATACAGTTCCTACTTCTTACTTAAGGTTAGTACCACACCAGGAAGCACCGACACATATTTGTTGGGGAGACAGGAATCGTTCTGTTCTGGTTCGAGTTCCCTTAGGCTGGATAGGTGTTAAGAACATGGCTAATCATGCAAACCCCCAGGATAGTTCACCATTATCTATTCCTTTAATAGCTCAAACAGTTGAGTTCAGGGCTCCTGATGGTTCTGCAGATATTTTCTTAACATTAGCCGGGTTGACAATTGCTGCAAAGATGGGGTTAAACGGAAAAAAATCCTTAAAGATTGCAGAAGATTTATATGCTTCATTTAATGTTTCGAAATCTAAAACGAAAAAATTCAAACAATTACCTACCAGCTGTTGGGAATCAGCAGATCAATTAAAGAAGCAAAGAAAATTCTATGAAGCAGATGGTGTATTTCCTCCGGAAGTAATTGATTGGTACATTTCTAAATTAAAGAGTTATAAAGATAACAAGCTCAGTGAAAAGTTATATCGAAAACCGGCTAAAATCAAGAAATTAGTTGAAAAATATTTGCATGCATAAAAAAGGAGTTACAAATGAAGGAAGAGCTTGAGAATTTATTTTTAACACGACGTAGTATCAGGAAATATGAGGATAAACAAATTGAACTAAAAGCACTCGAAGAATTAATCAGAATAGGAATGAGTGCCCCGTCAGCAGGAAACCAGCAACCCTGGGAGTTTATTATTATTGATGACAGGGAGAAGCTGGATAAAATTCCTGACATCCATCCATATTCTGAAATGATAAAAGATGCCCCTGCTGCAATTCTTATATGCGGCACTCCTCAAACCTGTAAATATAAAGATTATTGGGTTCAGGATTGTTCAGCTGCAACTCAGAATATTTTACTTGCAATTAATGCTTTAGGTTTAGGCGGTGTCTGGTTAGGGATTTATCCATTAGAAGAAAGGATTACAGGAATGAGAAACCTATTAGATATTCCCGAATCAATTACTCCGTTTGCACTTATTTCTTTAGGTTATCCTAATGAAGAATTAAAATATATTGACAGGTTCGATTCAAAGAGAATCCACAAAAATAATTGGTAAAATAACCGGAGAAGTAAATGAAATATTTAAAAACTATTATATCATTATTGAAAGATAGAGGGGGATTTCTTAAAGAGATAGATGAAAATATAGGTGTTCGTGAAAAGATTGTTGGTTTACTAATTATAAGCTCAATTTTCTTTTTTGTTTATGGTGTAGTGATTGGGTTCTCAAACGGATGGAGACAAGCCCTTTCATCAGGATTAAAATTACCTTCATTTTATTTGGTTAATCTATTAATATGTTTTCCAAGTTTATATTTCTTTAATATATTTTTTGGTTCAAAACGAACTGCAGCTCAGCATTTCTCATTGCTCCTATGCATGAATGCAGTTATTAGTGTGCTATTATTTAGTTTTGCTCCCGTAACTTTATTCTTTATGATTACAACTACAAGTTATGTTTTCTTTAAATTATTGAATGTCTTCCTTTTTATGGTTACGGCTTTCATAGGAATTAAATTTTTCTATTCAACCTTTAAAATTATTCCTGAACCCGATGCGGAAGGTATTGGACCACGGAAAAGATTTACCTTTTTTTGGATCTGGATTTATGCATTTGTCGGGAGTCAATTAGGTTGGATTTTAAGACCGTTTTTTGGCCATCCAAATCTGCCGTTTGAAATATTCAGGCATATCGGCGGTAATGTTTACCTGGATATCTTAAGGTCAATCGGCGTTTTTATGGGGATTGATTAAAAGTAAATTGAGAATAATTGGTCAGTGCACGATTGGTCAATTGACCAATCGTGCACTGACCAATATAAATAAATAAAAAAAAGGAAGTATGGAAAATAATATGAAAGGTTTAATATTTTACTATTCGACAACAGGGAATACAAAGCTTGCATGTGAATATATACAAAGGAAAAGTACAAAGATAGATTTCGAACTTATCAGTATGCTTGATGCTATTCCAGATTTGGAGAAGTACGATTTCGTTGGATTCGCTTTATGGGTAGATTTCTTGGGTCCGCCAAAATTCTTTTATGATTTCTTAGAGAAGTTACCCAGACAGAATAATAAACCTGGCTTCGTATTCTGTACTGCCGGAGCAATGCCGGGGAGAACATTAAAGATAATGCGAAAACGCCTTTTGAAAAAAGGTTATAGAATTCTGATTGGGGATACTCTTATTGCACCTGATAATTGTCCACTACTTGTGTCAAGAGGTAGAATATTTAAAGATCATCCTTCTGAAAAACAACTTGAGAAATTTAATGAGTTCATTATGAAACTAAATGAACTCGGAGTTTCAATTTCGAATGAAGAGATTATCACACCTCAGAAAATTAAAATAGGGTTTCTGAATTCATTATCTCCTGTCTGGCCAAGAATATTATCAAGGAAAATAATGGGTAAGAAATTTGTGGATGAAGAGCTATGTACACAATGCGGGATTTGTGAAAAGGGCTGCGCTTATAAAGCGATTGAGCTGAAACCATACCCGGTTTTTAATGAGAAATTATGCTTTGCTTGCTGGGGCTGTTATAATACTTGTCCAACTAAGGCTATCTATACAAAAAGATATAAGAATAAGGGACATTATAAAATACCTGTGGAATATAAAGAAAAATTATAAAAATGAACCCGGCAAATATTAAAGATTTTGAAATCCTGGCAGCTGCAAGAAAAACTAAGAAAAAGCTTCGAAAAAGAATTATATTTTCTTTTAGATTGTTTTTAATTCTAATGATCAGTTTATTAATCTATTCATTTATTGAACCGTATTTATTAAAAATCAACAGGATAGAATTTCAAGATGAAGATATCCCTAAAAGTTTTAACGGGTTTAAAATTATCTTTATTGCTGATATCCATCATGGACCATACTTCTCGAGAAAAAGAGTAAAAAAGTTAGTAACAAAAATCAACAATCTTAACCCTGACTTAATTATCATGGGTGGAGATTATGTTCATAAAGATGTAAAATATATTGAACCTTGTTTTGAGGAATTGAGTAACATGAAATCGAAGCTTGGAACTTATGCCGTTCTCGGAAACCATGATCATTGGGAGAGTACATTAAGAACAGAGAAACAGATGAGAAAAGCTAAAATTAAAATACTTGATAATAAATCTTACTGGATAAATTATCAGGGGACCAGAATAAAATTGGGTGGGGTAGGTGATTTATGGGAAGATTCGCAAAAGATTGAGAGAACAATACATGATGTTAAAACTGAAGACTTTGTGATTTTAGTTTCTCATAATCCCGATTTTGCTGAGGAGATAAAAACGGATAAAATTGATTTAATGCTTGCTGGTCATACACATGGCGGTCAGGTAACTTTTTTCGGGTTGAGTGCACCAGTCTTACCATCAAATTTCAAACAAAAATATAGAAAAGGATTTGTGAAGGCTCCTGCAACAACTGTTTTTATTACAGTCGGGGTTGGAACGATTTCTCCACCCGTAAGATTCTTTTGCAGACCTGAGATAGTAGAGTTAACTCTACTATCAAAGTGATAAATTGCTTCGCTTCGCTTCACATAAAAGTGTTCAATAGTTAAAGAGTTCAAAGCATGCTTTGCATGCGTTCAAATGTTAAA
>DAOVMD010000112.1 GCA_030630935.1 Candidatus Mcinerneyibacteriota bacterium
ATAACCGATCTCGATTCTGATTCAAAATTTTTAAATTCCTCAGAATACAAATCTATATCATCAGGATTATCCGGGTTACGGCAGATTTCTGAACCACCGGATGGATCATAAAAATATCCCGATGCACCACCAGATGATTTACTAATTGCTTTCTCGAATAGAGTGTTTCTCAAACTTCTGGTTGGATCATTATAATAGGGATGTTGTTCAGTTTTATTACCGGCCAAGTCGGTTGCATAAGTATAAAAATAATATCTTTTTGGATTCCCTTTTAATGCACATACCTTGTCTTTAAGCTCTTCATTATTATTTGTACATGGCACTTCAAGTGTAACTTTGTAAGGAAATGTTGATTCTTCATTAATTAATTTTATTCCTGGTATAAAATCTACTTTTTCAAGTGAATTTAGCGGAAAACTCGGGTCAACATTTTCCTCTAAATAGATAAAAGCACCATTAACAAAACTGCTCAACATCCTGATTGTGTCATTTTCCTTATCAGGATCATAAATCCCCGAACCTATCTCAGAATCATTAATTGTAAATTTCTTTGAGTGTTCACCCTTTATCTTGGAAACTGGGAATCTCTTCTCGTCTTCTTCTATTGTTGGAGGGATTGTATCAACTTTAAATTTATGAAGTTCATCAATCCCACCAGTTCCTTGCATAATACCGACAGAATCTCTAACTAAATTATCTGTTGGAGTAATTTTATGATCATCAGAGGATATTCTAAGGTTAAGATTGCCTGCTAAGTCAATTGCAGATATTTCCATTTTTTCATCATAACAAGAATCATCTAAATTAATCGTAACTTTTCCTTCCCATTTAATTTTTTCGTTGGTTGACTCTTTAGATGTTAAATCTATTAAACCATATTCTTCAAGCTCTAATTTAGCATCGGAAACTGGTTCACTAAAAAGTATTTCTATTAGATACTTTCCATTTTTTAATCCCCAATCAATTGTAGGTGTTTCAGAATTTAAATACTGACCATCAAACTCCCAATTCCTTTCATATAAAATCTTTTCATTATTGATTTCGCGAATCAACACTTTTTCTACATAAGGTCTAAAATTATCAACTATTACTTTCTTAGTTTGTTGCATTGTAATATTCCTATATGCTTCTCCTTCAATCTCAATTGTATATTCACCATCTTTATATTTGGCATTTGTATTTATTTTTGCATTTTGGGAAGATTGAATTCCTCCATTTGAATCATCAACTTCAGATCTTACTTTTGTAAACCATGCATTTTCAATAACATTTATTAATGGATCGGTACTTGTAGGTTCGTTAGTTCCACAATTTGTAACAATATAGTGACCATGGAAAAAATCAGAAGGCGTTTCCGAATATATCAATTTATACTTATCATCCTTTGATATTAATTCATCAAATTTTACTAAAGTCTTCTCTGGTACTATTGATGAATTAGGTGGAGGATTAGAAATTTCATATTTCAGTGAATAAATTCCAGATCTAATATCAGAATTTATTTCAGTATGAGCTTCAACAACAATATCAACATTTCCATAAATTATTTTTTTCCCAGAAATTGCTTGATAGTGGTGGAGATTCCAAGCTTTATCGGGCATAAAATATATGTTTTCACTATTTATTATTACATTTTGGGCTGGCAAAAAACCTGAATCATAAAAACTAAAAGGATTTCTCCACTTTACACCGTTAATATCATATGCAAAATGAAGGTGATCAAAGCTATCAAGAGCTCCACCCGGATCGAAATCAGCAACAAGACCAATTATTTCTCCTTCATCAACTTTTGCGTCTAATTTACGTAAGTCAGGTGGAGTTTTCATTATATGATCATATTTAAATCCTTCCCTACAACCACTTTTATGTGTTTCATCACCAATAATTATTGTTCCCATATCACCGCCAGGATCTGGAAGAAAGCAAAGAACATACCCAGATTTCACACTTTTTATTGGTGTATTTTTATTTTTGGGAATATCTACACCAAGATGAAATTGTTTGTTATTATAATCTCCAAAGGTTATAGATATTGGGGGTGGTGAATTTTGAGGTTCAAATGGCCATTTTTGAAGAGAATATACACTAATAAATAGAGCTAATTGAATAGCTATTAAAAAGGTTATTTTTCTAAATATTTTCATAGTACTGTTCCCGCTTTTTATTCTAAGATTTCAAATACTTTAGGTTTATCATCAATGCTTATAATAATCTTATTATTAAAATAATGAAAATCAAGAAAACAAAGGGTGTAAAATAATCTTTTCAACTTACATTTTCTTATTAATTTTTCATTAATTGAGAGTAAATATAAATTATCGACATAACCACCAATCTTCTTATCGGAATATACTTCAGAAATAAGAATATCATTACCGTTTTCTGTTATATATTCTATAATATAAGTTGCCTTAGTAGGAAAAATTACAGAATACAACTTTTTATTTTCTAACAAATTAAAAACAAATATCTCGTTATCATTATAAAAGCCGGCTATTTTTTCATTAGACGATATAATAGATAAATATCTCTTTTCAATTGTCTTTAAGAAATTTCCCTTTTTATCTATTATATATGTTGTCCAAAATAATTCATTGTTTTTTACTTCAAGTAAAATAAATATTATATAATTTCCTTTTGATGAGACTGTAAATATTGCCTTTGGCATTGCACCAATGAATTTATCTTTGAATTCCTTTTTCCACAATTCATTTCCTCTTACATCAAATGCTTGTAAAATAACTTTTTCAACCTCATGATCTTTAGTTATCTCATATAAAAATACAGCAATACTATTATCAAAAGAAAGTCTCCCTATCATATAGCCATAATAACCAAGATTTATTTCTTTAATAACAGTACCGTCACCATTCAGGAAATAAATAACTTTATCATTTTGATTCCATCTCCCCCCTTCATAAGTTATATAAGATTCTCCATTATTGACTATTATTAAGTTACTTTTATATCTATTATCCCAATCATTAACCTGCGTTATCTTCCCTTTTGTATAATGATTACAATTTCTCACAAGCTCTTTTTTTTCTTCATATGTAAATTTCTTTAATTTTTTATTTTTATAAATAAAATCAGTATAGATTTCCATGTTTTCTTTAAGTAGGATTTCATTAGTAACATCTTTTAATACAACTTCCTTTTTTTTGAAATTTGGATAATCTTCTATTTTCAACATTGTATTATTAAATAATTTATCCTCTGCAAATATTGTAAAAGTAACAGCAAACAATAAAATTACGATTCCTATTTTTATTATACCCTTGTCCATTTGTACCTCCAATTTAGATTTTTATTTTAAATTTGATTAGTGTTAATAAATTAATGAAACCTTTCCTTGTTGGTTTCTGACCTTTATTGTGTTTGTTCATCTCTAATCCTTGTATAACATTCATTCTTACTCTTATTTAATTTGTGTTAAAGTTTATCATATAACTGTACCATAGTCAAGCCATTTTTACTTTGAAAACACGGATCATCTTTGCCCCCCGAAGTGAATTCGGGGTAAACTCCACGCATCG
Source organism: Candidatus Mcinerneyibacteriota bacterium (assembly GCA_030630935.1). Taxonomy (GTDB): domain Bacteria; phylum AUK180; class AUK180; order JAQVHJ01; family JAQVHJ01; genus DAOVMD01. Next base: position 3,537 of record DAOVMD010000112.1, read on the forward strand.
GGAGATTAAAAGGATTAAATTATTTCTAATTGTTTTACTCTTAGTTCTTTTTTATTTAAATAAAGGAAAGGTATTTATTTTCGTGTTCTTCGTGTTTTCGTGGCTGAGTCTATTTTGGAATTTCTTGGTTTCGTAGTTTATACAAAAAAAAAGGGTTGACCAATTGGCCAACCCTTAATTTTTTATTTTATTGTACTACAACTAGAGTAGTGAATCATCACCACCACAGAATTTTGGATCTTCTGAACAAAGTGCGCACATTGTTACATACTCTGTACCACATGCATTTTCCTGTGGGCATGGATTACCATTAAATAATGCGGGGCACTTCTTACATACTGCATAATTGTTGCAATGTCCTAATGCTGGGCAGTAGGAATAATCTTTTTTGCTTTCTGGGGTTACTATATACTTCATTTACTTCTCCTCTTTTTGGTTTTTGGTTATTATTACAAATTAAATTGAATCTGGGGGACAGAATTTTGGATCTTCTGAACAGAGTGCGCACATTGTTACGAACTCTTCACCACATGCACTTTCCTGTGGGCATGGATTACCATTACCTAATGCGGGGCACTTCTTACATATTGCATAATTGTTGCAGTTACCTAATGCGGGGCAGTAGGAATAATCTTTTTTGCTTTCTGGGGTTACGATATACTTCATTTACTTCTCCTCTTTTTGGTTTTTGGTTATTATTACAAATTAAATTGAATCTGAGGGACAGAATTTTGGATCTTCTGAACAGAGTGCGCACATTGTTACGTACTCTTCACCACACGCACTTTCCTGTGGACAGGGATTACCATTACCTAATGCGGGGCACTTCTTACATACTGCATAGTTGTTACAGTTTCCTAATGCCGGGCAGTAGGAGTAATCTTTTTTGTTCTCTGGGGTTACTATATACTTCATACCTTGAATCCTCCAAGTTTTGTTATTAGTTAAATATTTCACATAACTTAATTTTGTATAAGTATACATTAAATATCTTCATTTGTCAAGTGTTTTTTTTATTTTTTTTATTTTCTATAATAGTGCCCAATATATGGGTAGATATGGAAGTGTCAAAAATCAATTATTTTTGTTGAAATACTAAATAAATCACTATATATTAAAACAAATTAATACTTTTGCATGTTTTTAATAACTTGAATTCAGTATAATATTGTATTTTTTATCCCAGGATATTGACCATACGTCCCAGCACTTTATTATATTATCCCAGCAATATCATTAAATATCCCATTCTCAAGCAACCATGTTGCTTGAACAGAGAATAGAGAACAGAGAGCAGAAAGCTGTTGTTTTTTGTAATCCTCTCATTCGGGAGGATTAAATTCATATGATCAGGGCGACCGGCCGGTAACACCTACTTTGTTTGGCAAACAATTCTTTTGTTCTTGAATTTAACAGATTGCCGCACTTTGCTTTAGCGCGTGGCTGGAGTGTAACGGAAGTCATCCCGACGCGTCGGGACAATGACATTCAGATGTTTTATTAAGCAACAATCGCTCTAAACTAAAGCATCATTAATACATAATGCAAATTCGGTTAACTCTGTTAACCTCGTAGAGAATAGATAGCAGAGAGCAGATAGCAGTTGTTTTATAGAAATAAGCATTGTAATATATAATGCAAAAACAATCTTCAATTAACAATTATCAATCATAAATTAGGAGCAAAACGAAGCTGTTCTCTGTTCTCTGCTATCAGTTCTCTATGAGCTCTATAGCTCATTTTTATTCCCCGTATCCGGTGACTTCAACTTTTTCTGTTTGGAAATTTACTTTAACAAAAATCTCTCCGCCGGCGCCTATTGCTTCTTTATTAGTGTCCGGGATTAATGATCTGAGTTTATAAGTAAGGTACCAAACATCCGGGTCAAGATCGGCTTTCCCTTTTATTACGAGGTTCTCTATTAGAATTAATTTATAATCTTCCGGGTTAATATCCAGGGTTGTTAGATGTTCATCTGCCAATTCAATTACATATAAACACTCAGCACTGGGTTCAAGCTCTAACTCATCACTTGAATCGGAAGGATTAATATTAACACCAATGTGAATACACGAAGAAAAACCTAATAACATTATACATATTAAAATAAAAAACAATTTTGTGACCTTCATAATCTTCTCCTTATTTAATTTTGGGTCATGTTCCCTCTTGCGAGTGTGTTGGATAATCACAAAGAAAAAGTAAAAAAATAAAGAATTAACCACCCCGAACTACGTAGAGATTCGGGGTAAACTTCACACGCTGAACACGCCGCATTCTCAAGCAACTACGTCGCTTGAATAGAGAGCAGAAATCAGAGAACCGACAGCAGTCGTTTTATAGATAGTATACAGTTTCTCTGTTAAAAACTATCACTCTAAACCAAAGCAGTGAAATATCTGTGGTTTTGTTTTTTAATTATTTTATCGAGACGTGCAATTGCACGTCTCTACAATAACATTTGAACATTTGAACACTTGAACGCATGCGAAGCATGCCTTGAACTCTTTAATGTGTAGCGAAGCGAAACTATGTCAAAGAACGGATTTATATTAAATCATCAACATTTTTACATTATTTATTTTCAGATTGTAACCAAGTATTAAAATTCTTTTCCCGGGCTTGTTCTATCATTTTATTTAACGGGATTTTTTCAAGAAAATATCTAAAAATATAACCGTACTTTTTATAACTGCCTCTTACAGTACTATTTACAATTTCCCAAATCTCATTCTCCGTAAGTCTAAGTTTGGAGTTACTAAACTGACCTGCGGCATGGATTGCAAACCCTTCAAAGAACCAGATAGGTCCCATTGCATCTTCATCACCATCAAGTAATCTGATATGAAATCTATGAGCCATTTCATGAGTTAATAATTTTTCAAAACTATTCTCTTCGATTCCATCAGGATAATTCTCCGCATATATCTCTGGAGAGATTGTAATCAACCGTCTTTTCTCAAGAGCAGCTGAAAATGTCTTATCTAATTTAACAGTTGGTTTTAATTCGCAGACTTCTCTAATTATTTTATCAAATTCTTCTTTTGAATCATAGATCTCTACACTATCAGCGAAGCTTTCTCCTATGTGATTCTTCCAGTTATTTTCTAATGTAAAAGACTTCAATCTAACCTGGGCTGCAATAAAAACCTGCTCAAATTTCTGTCTGTCTCCTTCAAGTGAATTAGAAAGTTTGATTGGAATTTTAAATATACCGTAATTCTTATTCATAATTGTACCTTTAATACTTAAGAGCATTTTAGCATACATTTAAATATAAAGTCAAGATAAAAAAAGTTCAAGATCCAAGAGTTCAAATGTTCAAGTGTTAAAGTGTTCAATAGTTAACAAAACCGTTAAAGTGTTAAACCAGCTTTGATAGTTAAATCGTTCAAGAGTTAATAAGGCATGCTTCGCATGCGTTCAAGATCAAGGCATGCTTCGCATGCGTTCAAATGTTGAAGTGTTCAATGGTTCAAATGTTAATAAAAAAGTTCAAAAGTTAATAAGTTAAGATAGTTCAAGTGTTAAAGTGTTAAAGGCATGCTTCGCATGCGTTCAAGTGTGCGATACTCAAACAACTTTGTTGCTTGAACAGAGAGCAGATATCAGAGAGCAGAGAACAGTCGCTTGATAGATGACTTACAGCTTCGCTGTAAATAACACAAGGGCACAAGTAACAAGAGCACAAGTAACAAGAGCACAAAAGCGCGCTCAAGTGCTGTGTTTCAAATTCATTTTATTCAAGGAGTAGTCTCATATGTATTGAATTATTCTCTTTTTATTTTTTTCAGCGTGTTCAGTGTGTTCAGTGGTTAATTTTTATTTTTACTTTTCTCTTTTTTTATCATTCGGGTGTTTTATTTCTTATGGTCAGGGCGCCCGGCCGGTCGCCCCTACTGCATTGTCATATATAATGCAAATTAATTATCAATTAATAATTATCAATCATAAATCTTAATTGCAGAGCGAAGCGATGCTATTTTCCCTGTCCCTGATTTAAAAGAAAAGGGCGCCATTGTTGACGCCCTTGTATCTGAATTATGTGTTCAAAACCGGAAGTTTATCTGTATTTAATTACCAGCTTGATCTTTCCTTTTATTGTGGTTGGGAATTTTAATTTTTCAAATATCTTTTCGAATTCTGAACTTTTAAATTTGCTGCCCTTTGAAGACAGAGTTTTGAAATCCTTAACCTTCCCATTTTCAACAACAAACTCCACAGAAATCAAGGTAACTTTTAAAGCACCGAATTTCTTTTCAAGTTCATTACGAATCTGAGCATATATAACCTTTTCAACATCACTTAAAGAAATACCTGCCGGAACACTTCCACCCGTGATGTACATTTTATTAATCTTAATAGCTGGACCGTTAAAGGTTCCATCTTCATCAACAGATTTTTCCTCAGAAATAGGCATTGGAGCTCCTGCAGGCATACGACCGCCACGGACTTTTTTGTATGAAGAATATTTATCACCAACTGCATAGTTACTTACGCCTTCGGGTAATGGTAACGGTTGTTTTACTGTTACAACTTCACCGGTCTCCCTGATAATCTTATCAACCGCTACGAATGAAGTATACTCGGTCATCAGATGATATTTCAAGCCGAGATCTGTGATCTCCTTCTTAACTTCCACTCCAACTCTGCTGTAATCACCTAACCGTGCAATCTTCTCTCTTGCCCATAAATATTGAATCGCCATATTCTTTTCATCTTCAAATTCCTTCTTAACTTCAATCACCTTCTTATAAGATCCATCGGCTGTATTACCTGTGATAATAATTTTTCCATAGGCATGTCTATACTTTCCGAAAAGCACGAGTGGTCTCAAAGCAAACAGGTCAGGCATCTCAACAGGCTCAATCTCATACCCGCTGAATCCTACAAACTTAACTTTAATATCAGTTAATAATGGATACTTCACATATTCTTTAAATTTCGCAGCTGCTTCTTCAGCATCACCTTTATTCGTAACTACAAAAGG
>DAOVMD010000023.1 GCA_030630935.1 Candidatus Mcinerneyibacteriota bacterium
AAGATACAATCGAACTTGCAAGGGACCAGAAATTTATCAGGACAATTCTTGGCCGGATTCGCCATATCCCTGAGTTATTTGCAACTAATGCAAACATTCGTTCTTTCGGGGAACGCATAGCGGTTAACACACAACTTCAAGGTTCGGCAGCTGACCTGATAAAGAAAGCTCTTATAGAAATTTATTTTGAATTCAAGAGACTTGGTTTGCAAACTAAAATTATTCTTCAGGTTCATGATGAGTTGGTTTTTGATGTTCCCATTTCGGAAGTCGAGGATGTAAAAGGAATCATTCGTGATAAGATGGAGAATGCAATGAAATTAAATGTTCCAATAATAATTGATATTAACGAAGGTAATAACTGGGCAGAAGCCCATTAAAGGAGAGACAAATGATAATCGGTGTAGCCGGAGGAATAGGTTCTGGGAAAACGTCAGTTGCAGAGATTTTTAAAGTTGATAAATTCGGGATTATTCATGCTGATTTAATTGCAGCAGAAATCCGCCAGGATCCCGAAGTAAAAAACAAATTCGTTGAAGCTTTAGGAGATGATATCCTTTCTGACGGAGATATCTCGAAGGAAAAGTTACTTGAAGCGATTTTAACTGATACTCTTCGTCCGAAAGTAAATGCAATTATGCATCCGGAGATAAAATTACATATTGAACAGCGGATTAAATTATTAGTCCATGAAGGTTTTCATGATATAGTAATTGATGCTCCGATTTTCAGTCAGCTTGGTTTAAAGCCTTTAGTTGATATTCTGATATATGTAAAGAGTAATCTTGGTAATAGGATCATGCGCATTAAAAAGCGGAAACATTATATTGAGAGTACTATTTCCAAATTAATTTTCATCCAGGGCGGTGAGGAGTCCTTAGAAGCGGAAGCTGATTATGTGATTGATAATAGTGGTACGGAGAACGAATTACGAGATAAAGTTTTTGAATTAATAAATGTTATTAGAGAAAGACGTATATGAACCATAGGTTTTTATGTTTACTATTGTTACTGTTGATTTTTACCGGTCTTTGTGAGTCAACTGAAATTAAATTATCTTCATTAGGTGATTGTGATATTGTAATTTCTGATGAAACAAATCAAATTAATTTATGGTGGTTTTCTAATAATCCTGCAGGACTATACTGGAATTCTTCAAGGGAATATACGTATAACAGGTTTTTGGGCGATTCGCAAAGTTCAGAGGGTGATGATTCTAAATTCCTTACATATTCCGGGACACTTGGATATTTCTATCCTTTTGGTAATCGCTCCGCATTTACGACCGAGATAGGAATATCTAATTCCGAACTTGTAACTGGGAATGAAGAAGAAGATCTTGGTAAAGGTAATCTTGTTTTAGTAGGGTATAATATTATTTTACAGAAGTTCCTTTCAGTTGGAGTATCGGGTAAATACTCAGTTCAAAATTCCATTGATTTTATTGATTCACTGCAAATAACCTCAACCTGTATTAACTGGAATATTGGTATTGCATTTCAATTAGGAGATCATTTCCAGTTAGGTTTCAGTGTATTCCCATCATATATTTCATATGAGAACCAGTATCTTGAGGACATTTCGGAATTCAAATTAAATGGTGAAAACTTCGGAAGCTCACTTAATATAATTGGAAACCAAGGTGAAGATATTCAATTTGGATTGAACCTGTCAACAGAGAGTAATGACATTTCACCTGAAGCGGAGATTGATTTGGAATCGATATTACCCGAAACCGTACTTTATTCGACGTTGAATAAAAGATCATTCAAATTTCAACTCAGGCATGAAATGTTAGATAAATCAATTACTTACGGATTTACTGCATTGCTTGAATCAAAATCAGAGGATCGAAGAAATAAAGCAGATGATTATCTTTATAATCAGGATAAGACATTAGTTGAATTTGGCTTGGGCCTATTGATTAATCCGAGGGATTTTATATTAATCTGTTCAGAATATTATTCTTTTGAAGAAAGGGAAGAAGATTTAATTTCTGGGGCATCATTGAAAAACCTTGGTTCTCGTCAGAAGTACGGTATGGAAATCCGAATCTTTAAGAGGTATTATCTCCGCGGTGGTTATGTCTTTTCAGATTCTGAGCATAGTCAAGATAAAAAATTGACATACGGATTAGGGTATCATGAAGGAACCAAAACAATAGTTGATCTGTTTTATACCATTGAGGAGGCCCATTTTATTAATGGAGAAGATAAGCGCATTATAAATTCCAGGTTTGGGTTCTCAAGCAGGATTAATTTTTAGGTGAAGAGATGAAGATTGCAATAGCAATGAGTGGCGGGATCGATAGTTCAGTTGCTGCTTATTTATTGAAAAGAGCAGGTTTTGACGTGACCGGCTTCACGCTCGTTTTAATTGATAAAAACAATAACCAACATATCGAAGATGCAAAGATCACAGCGGATTTAATAGGGATTGAACATAAGGTTCTTGATTTAAGAACAGAGTTTCAAAAACAGATTTTAAGTTATTTCACAGCGGAATATTTGAAGGGACGAACCCCGAACCCCTGTATTAAATGTAACAGAACAATTAAATTTGGAATGTTCCTATTTGAGAAATTAAAAGAATATGGTGAGAAAATTGCAACGGGTCATTATGCAAGGATCGAATTTAATGCAGGCGAAAAAAAATACTATTTAATGAAGGGAAAGGATTCGAAGAAAGATCAATCTTATTTTCTCTCCACTCTAAATCAGGACCAACTCTCGAGGATTATTTTTCCCATATCAGATTATTTAAAAAGAGATATTATTAAGATTGGGAATGAGCAGAAATTTCCCGCTGTTCAGACACATGAAAGTAATGAATTATGCTTTATTGAGACAGGGCATTATTCTGATTATATTAAATCGGTATCTAACCTGAAAATGGAGCCTGGAGAGATTGAATATATTGACGGTACTAAACTTGGGGAACATACAGGAATAATTAATTATACCCTCGGTCAAAGAAAAGGACTCGGGCTCACCTGGAAAGAACCTTTATACGTGATAAGAATACTGCCGGATGAAAATAAAATTATTGTCGGGGAAAACGAACATCTCTTCTCGACTGATTTTATAGTGAATGAGTTTTTCTGGGTTGATGAAGGATTTAAAAATAAAACGAAATTTTCAGCTGAAGTTAAGATCAGATATTTAAATCCTCCAACTTCCGCGGAAATTATTAATAATGAAAACGGTTCAGTCCTAATCAAGTTTCAGAAACCTGTAAGAGCAATTACTCCGGGACAGCATGCTGCAGTCTATTTCAAAGACTCGGTGGTTGGTGGCGGCAGTATAAATTAAGAATTATTCAGGAGGTTAAATGAAGAAGAATGTGATAATAATCGGTGGGGTTGCTGGTGGAACAAGTGCCGCAGCAAGTGCAAAACGTTTGAATCCTGAGTTGGATATTAAGATTTTTGAAGCAAAGAAAAATATCTCAGTCGGGTCATGCTCATTCCCATATTATATCGGAGGTTTAATTGATGACCCGAAAAAGTTGTACTATTTTACTCCTAATACCTTCTTTAATAAAAAAGGAGTTGAAGTATTTACAGAACATTTGGTAACGGAAATAAATTTAAATAAAAGATGTGTTTTAGTTAAGAACCTGAAGAATAATAGTTTCTTTGAAGAGAATTTCGATGTTCTTGTAATTGCCACCGGGGCAAAACCTATTCAGCTAAAGGTTCCGGGTCGGGAACTTAATGGGATTTTCAATCTAAAATTTTTCGATGATGTAATTCAGATTAAAGAATATATGAATAATAATTTAATAAAGAAAGTTGGCATCATTGGCGGGGGAAATATTGGTTTGGAATTAGTTGAGAATTTCTCAAGGTTAGGGATTACTCCTGTCGTTATTGAGAAGTTACCCCAGCCCGCTGCAACTTATGATACTGAGATTATCGATAGTATTTTAAAGGAATTAAATCATAAAGGCATTGAGATTATTACAGATACGACTGCTCAGGAATATCTCGGGTCGGAAGGTAAGGTTTCTGCTGTGAAGACCGATAATGGAGTATTCGAAGTTGATATGGTAGTTGAAACGATTGGAATTCGACCAAATTCAGAGATTTATAAAGACCTTGGTTTAAAGATGCTTCCCAATGGAGCATTATTTACCAACTCAAAATCACAGGCGGAAGGTTACTCAAATATTTATGCAGCTGGTGATTGTGCTGGAGTGAAAAACTTGATTACAGGGAAGATGGATTATTTTCCATTAGGAACAACTGCAAATAAACAAGGTCGAACTGCAGGGAATAATATCGGGGGAGTTCTGGATACTTACAAAGGTACCGCAAAAGCTCAAGTCTTTAAATTATTTGATCTGGAGATTGGGAAGACCGGTTTGACCGAAGCTGAATCAAAGTCTTCCGGTTTTGAGACCATTGCAATTACGCTGGATCTAAAAAATAAAAGCTCAGTCTTTGAGAAGTCAGGAACAATCAGAATTAAACTCATTGGAGATAAAAACACACACCGAATCCTGGGTTGTTCCATGATTGGGATTGAAGGCGTTACAAAACGATTAGATCTTTTTACTTCTTTAATTACTTATAAAATTCCCCTTGAAGACGCTAAATACCTTGACCTGAACTATTCCCCGCCATTCTCAACAGTTTGGGATATCTCTGCAATCGCAATCCAGAAACTTATCACAAAAATGTGAATAAAAGACAGAGAGCAGAGAATAGAGAGCAGAAAACAGTCGTTTTATAGGAAATAAAAAAACGATTGATTGTCATTGCGAGTCCGAAGGACGTGGCAATCTCATTTTTTTAAAAGACAAAAGAAAATAAAAAAAAGAAAATATTTTTACAGAGACTTTTACGAGACTTGTAAGGGACTTATTTATATTGTTATATTTGTTTAAAGCGAACAATGGGGGTTCACCACCATCAGTAGCTCTAAACAAAAGCATTGAAATATATAATGCTAATCATTCTTCATTCTTCATTCTTCATTTTTACTTTTTAATTATTTTTCTTTTATTTCTTGACTTATATAATAAAAAATGATATAATTTAAAATTAAAAAAGAGAAGAAAACATGGAAGATAAAATACAACTGATTAGAGAAAAAGAGGCTTCTGCCCTTGAAAAAATCGAAGTGGCCAAGGCTCAATTAGAGAAAGATCTTGTTGCGGAGGTTAGGAAGTTAGATAACATCCTAAAGGCGCTCAAGGGAGAATTTATTGATAAAGAAAAATCAAAATGCAATGATACGGAAAAAGAAGCATTAAAGAAAGCAGAGTCAAATAAATTAGAGACTGACAAGAAAATTACAGAGTTATTAAAGACCACATCTACTCTGAAAGATAAGTTAATTGTTAAAATAACTGATAACCTATTAACAGATTGAGATTCTATGTCCATTGAGAAATTAAAGAAAGTTGTTGCAATAGGTCATAATTCCCTGAAAAAGCGATTTTTAGCAAAATTACATAAAGAAGATATTCTCCAGGTCGAGAATATAATTGAAACTTACCAGGATTCTGATTTACTTCAAGCTCAATCAGTTCATGATTCAGGATTAGAAGAGATTATAAAGAACATTAAATTCCTCATAGACCTCTTTGAACCTTATAAAGAGCAGGAAGGTTTTTTATCCGGGATGTTCAGCTCAAAGATTGAACTTAATGACTCCGAGTTTAATAAACTCATCAGAGAGTTTGATGTTAAGGAGCTTTATTTTAAATACCAAAAAATTCATAATGAGATAAATACACTTTATATTCGCAAGAATAATTTATTAGTCAAGGAAGAACAATTAAAGCAATGGGTCGACTTAGATATTCCTCTTGAAGAGCTTGGGAAAACTGAAAGTACAGTTTCAACCCTGGGTTATTTAAAGTCAGATGATTTTTATGATTTTGCAGAAGATCTTAATGAGCTGAAGTATATTGAGATTGAACGAATTTCATCCAGGTCAAATGATATTTTTGTTTTTATAATTTATCACAAGAATATTTCACCCCAGGTTTCTCAGATTTTTAATACTTATGATTTAAAGTTGGTTTCATTTCCTAACGAGACGAGTTTGGTCAGGCAAAGGTTAATTGCTATTACTGAAATGATTGAAACAATTGACAAGGATATCAATGTTCTTGAAGAGCACATTAAGGAAGGGGTTTCAAATCTTTCACAGATATATGTTACGTACGATTTCTTCCAGGTAGAACAAGAGCGTTTGAAAGGTGAAGAGAACCTTGGTTTAACCGAAAAGACTTTTACATTAATTGGTTGGCTGCCGGAGAAGCATATAAAAGCATTCAATTCTATTATTTCTGAACCTGAATTTAAATTGCTTGATATTGAAACATCTGATCCAAGCGAAGAAGATACACCACCAATTTTATTTAAAAATTCTAAAATCGTGAAACCGTTCCAATTCATTACCGACCTTTATGGACGTCCAAGTTATTTCGAGATTGATCCCTCTTTTTTCTTCTTACCTTTCTTTACTTTATTTTTCGGGATCTGCTTAACAGATGGTGGTTATGGTCTTGTGATGTTATTGGTTTTAGGGTCATTATTTATTATTCCAAGTGTCCGGAAAAAGATGAAGAATATCCCGGCATTGTTAATGATTTTATTTCTCTCCAGTATCCCAACTATTATTATGGGGGTCTTAACAGGTGGTTTCTTTGGAATTACAATACCTGTTCACTTAAAAAAATATATACTTCTTGATCCGCTTGACCCCGAAAAGGGAATGACTTTTATGAAGTTTGCAATTTTTGTCGGATTAATACATATTATGATTGGATTCATAACAGGTTTTGTGAAGCAGTGGCGGCTTGGAAATAAACAAGAAGCACTTCATAAAAATATTCCATGGTTATTAATAATTCCGTCATCAGTACTTTTAGTTTATAAATTTTTAGGTGCATCAGTTCCCACAACCATCCCGTTAATAGTTTTTGGGGTTGGAGTTTTATGGATAATTTTATTTGATTCATATGAAACCAAGAACCCGATAGTTCGGGTTTTTATGGGAGCTTATAATGCATTCTTCGGCATGACCGGATTATTCGGGGATGCGCTGTCGTACTTAAGACTTTTTGCGATAGGTCTTTCAACAGGAGTACTCGCATTAGTTATCAATATTCTGGCTGTAACTATTAAAGATATGATACCCATACCTGTGGTGGGAGTAGTTTTGATGATTATCTTTTTGATAATTGGGCACATCTTAAATTTAGCAATAAATGCATTAGGCGGTTTTGTTCATACATTACGACTTCAATTTGTGGAGTTCTTCCAAAAGTTCTATGAAGGCTCCGGTCAGGAGTTTATAACATTTGGACCAAAATTCAAATATATAGATATTAACAATTCAAAAGAGAATAATTAGGAGGTAGATTATGGCATTAGCATGGGGATTATTAGGAATTGCTCTTGCAGTAGGTTTAGCAGGAATGGGATCAATTTTTGGAGTTTCTTTAGCGGGTCAAACAGCAGCAGGTGTTATGACTGAGGAACCTAAATTATTTGGTAAGGCCCTTATTTTTGTCGCACTTCCCGGGACACAGGGGATTTATGGGTTTGCCATTGCATTTTTATTTATACAAAAGTTACTTGCGATTCCAATTGAGGATCTTGAGTTGGTTCAAGGCCTTCAAATTTTTATGGGATGCCTTCCAATTGCAATATCCGGTTTGTTCTCCGGACTATGGCAGGGTAAGGTTTGTGCTTCAGGAATTAACTTAACTGTAAAACAGCCTAATGAATCAGGTAAGGCATTGATATTAGCGGCATTTGTCGAGTTCTATGCAATTCTTGGCTTCATTATTTCTATCTTGACCTGGTTGAAATTTAAATAGGGAAAGCAGCTATGGCGATAGAAGATATTTTACAGAAAATCGACGAAGAGACTCAGGAAAAGATTAAAGAATTAAAAGAAGAATATAAACAGAAGATTGATAAAGTAAAAAATGATAATAACACTCTCTCCGATGATCTTAAGAAACGCTTGAATATTCATTTAGATAAGAAAGTTAACGAAGTAAGAAATCGAATTATAACAACTTCCTTACTTGATGAGAGGAAACGATTACTTAAGGTAAAAACCGATTCAATAAAAGAGATCTTTGATTTATTAAAAGAGAACATCAAAAAATTACCTCCAAATGATAAGAAGAAGATCTTTAAGAAATTTATAGTGAAGAATTTAGAGTCGGGGACTGAGAGCCTGGTTATTGATAAGAAGAATAAGTGGTTCAATGAGAAATTCCTTAAGGAATTGGAAAAAGATTTAGCATCAAAATCAATTAAAAAAAGTGAACTCAAGTTCTCGAAGGAAGACCTACCATTGATTGGTGATGGGGTAATTATCCGTAGCGAATTTTATGAGGTTAACTTAACTGTTGATTCCATAATCCAGGAGGAAGAAGATCGCTTGAAAACATTAATTGTAAAAGAACTTTTTGGAGAATAAATAGAGGAGCTATATGTACGAAATATTTAAACCGAAGTTCAGTCAAGATACAAAGTATGCATATTCTGTTGGAAGAGTTCGCGGGATGGAAGTTCGGCTTATGACTTCGCAGCAGATTGAAAGGTTGATTGAAACCGAGACAGCAAATGAATTTATAAATGAGTTAAATGAAACAGGCTATAAGAAATATATTCAATTCTTAAGTCCTGATTCAGATTTTGAAATAATACTACTTACAATTCTGAAAGATTTCATGAAGGAGCTTGGTAATCTATGTAGTGATAAAGATATCTTTTATGCTCTGAGTTTACCCTTTGATATTCATAACTTGAAGTTGATTTTAAAGAGATATTTAGCCGGGGAGGATTTCAAAGGTAACAATTATATTTCACTAGGAAATTATCCTGTTGAATTATTTGAAGATCTTCTGAAGGAAAAACGTTATGATGAACTCCCTGTAGATTTCCAGGATTCGGTTAATGCAATTATTAAGGATTATTCAGCGTCTGAGAACATAAATATCGTTGATATATTTCTTGATAAATTATTATATAACCGTTGGATTGTAATAGGTAAATATTTAAGGATTGAATACCTGGTCAATCTTGCAAGAATTTCCATTGATATGGCTAACTTTGGAATGCTTCTTAGAATAAAAGGTTTTAATCGTAATCCAAGATTATTACGGATTTCATTAATCGAAAACGGTTTTTTCCCGAATGAATATTTAATTGATTTATTTGATAATGATTTCAAGGTAATAGTGCAGTTATTAAATGAAGACCCATACCGTAAACCTTTTATTGGGATAGAAGATAATATGACAGTGATTGATGTGATTGAGAGATTTGAAGTCAATGCAAGGCATCTTATCCTTGAATATTGTAAACTGGCAAATTACGTTTCGTTCGGAGTTGAACCTTTAATCGCGTTATATATCAGGAAAAATGAAGAGTTACGAATATTACGCACAATTTATCTTGGGAGAAAAAACAACTTTTCAAATGAACAGATTAAAAAATTATTATGAACCCAATTGCATTTTTAGGTGATAAAGAAAGCATAACCGGATTTAAAGCTTTTGGAGTATCAATATATATAGTTGATGACCCTGAAAAAGTAAAACCGGTTTTTGATGAGGTTATAAAAAATCAGCATAAGCTGGTTTTCATTACGGAAGACCTTGCAGATTATTTGGATGATGAAATTAATAAATATTTTTCACAAGCTTATCCAATCATTTCTATTTTCCCGGGTTTGAAGGAATCTTCGTCGTCGGGTGAAGAAAAGATTTTAAGAATAATTGAACTGACTGTTGGTTCAAATATTTTGAAGGAGAAATAATATGTCAAAAAATGTCAAAGAGAAAATTGGTAAGATTAGAAAAGTTTCTGGTCCCCTTGTAATTGCTTCTCAGATGGAACATGCAAAGATGTATGATGTTGTAAAAGTTGGGGAGAAGAATTTAATAGGCGAGATTATTGAGATTCATAGTGACGAAGCCTACATCCAGGTTTACGAGGAGACGGGAGGACTAGGTCCTGGTGAGAACGTTTATTCTACAAATGAACCTCTAAGTGTTGAGCTTGCCCCTGGATTATTAACTTCCATCTATGATGGAATCCAAAGACCTTTGGATAAGATCAGAGAGATTTCCGGAGATTACATCACAAGAGGTATTGACGTTCCCGGGATTGACCGGGAGAAGAAATGGGAATTTAAAGCGGTTTTGAAAAAAGGCGATGCGGCAGTTCCTGGTGATATAATTGGAACTGTTCAAGAGACAGAAATTATTGAACATAGGATTATGATTCCCCCGCATTTCCCAAATGGAAAAATTAAGGAACTTAAATCGGGCACTTTTACTGTTACTGAAATACTTGGAACTTTAGAGACAGATAAGGGTGATTTTGAATTAAAAATGATGCACCGTTGGCCAGTTAGGAAATCCAGACCAATATTAGAACAACTTCCACCAACAATTCCCCTAGTCTCAGGTCAAAGAGTTATTGATGCGTTTTTCCCGATTGCTAAAGGTGGAACTGCTTGTGTTCCTGGACCATTCGGTTCTGGGAAAACAGTAATTCAGCATCAGTTAGCAAAGTGGGCAGATGCTCAGATTATTGTTTATGTTGGTTGTGGAGAAAGAGGTAATGAGATGACTGATGTTTTAATGGAGTTCCCTGAATTGATCGATCCGCATACCGGAAAACCTTTGATGTCACGAACAGTCCTGATTGCAAATACGAGTAATATGCCTGTTGCTGCACGCGAAGCTTCTGTTTTTACCGGCATAACAATCGCTGAATATTTTAGAGATATGGGATATTCGGTTGCTTTAATGGCTGATTCAACCAGCCGTTGGGCAGAAGCAATGAGAGAGATTTCCGGTCGATTAGAAGAGATGCCCGGGGAAGAAGGATATCCAGCCTATTTAGGGTCAAAGATTGCCAGTTTCTATGAACGAGCAGGAAGAGTAAAATGCTTGTCAGGGAAGGGTGATAGGGAAGGAGCACTTTCAGTAATTGGTGCAGTATCTCCTCCAGGTGGGGATTTCTCTGACCCGGTTGTTCAGTCAACATTGAGGGTGGTTAAGGTTTTCTGGGCTCTTGAATCTGCACTTGCATATACCAGACATTTTCCTGCAATTTCATGGTTGAATTCATATTCACTGTATCATGATAATATCGAAGAATATTTAGTAGAAAAAATTAGTAAAGATTGGCCGGATATGACAGCTGAAGCAATGCGAATTCTTCAGGAGGAATCTGAGTTAATTGAGATTGTTCGATTAGTTGGTAAGGAGACCCTGTCAAAGAATGACCAGTTAACTCTTGAGACTGCAAGGTCAATTAGAGAAGATTTCCTGCATCAGAACGCATTCCATGAAGTGGATACCTATACCTCTTTTAAGAAAATGTATAAGATGTTGGGTCTAATCTTAACCTTCCATCATCATGTCCGTAGTATCCTGGATAAAATTACTCAGCCAATTGAAGATGTCTTTAATTTACCGGTTAGAGAAAAAATTGTAAGAGCAAAATATATTCCGGAAAACAATTTAGATGAATTTGAAAAGATTGCGGAGAGCTTTAAAGAAGAACTTTCTAATTTAGCAAAATGGGGTTAAAAATGAGTATGCTTCCTTGGATTTTATTATTTTTATCGGTTTTAGCTGCAACTATTCCATATATATTATTGGTTTTATTTATATGGTGGATGGATAGATATGAACGAGAACCTTTTGGGTATGTGGTTCTATCAACTCTATGGGGTGCGATAGGCGCAATTATTATTGGTATTATTTTTAGTCTAATATTATTGATTCCGGCAGCCATGTTAGTTGGAAAAAATATGGCAGATTTATTCGGAACAATTTTAATCGCTCCAATCGCAGAAGAGATTTCAAAGGGGATTTTTATATTAATTATCTTCAAATCATTACAGTTTGATAATGCAACAGATGGGTTCGTATATGGTGCTGCAAGCGGTCTTGGTTTTGCGATGACTGAGAACTTCCTCTATTTCAGCCAATCCGTTGGAAGTTTACAGAACTGGATAATAATTGTAGTATTAAGAACACTCTTTACCGGAATTATGCATATGATAACTTGTGCAATATTCGGTGCAGCAGTTGGTTATGTGAAATATAATAAATCAATGGCAAAAAAGATACTCATACCTCTATTCGGTTTGGGTATTGGTATGGGAATCCATTCAATCTGGAATATTACTGCAGTTTGGCAGTCAAAAGATCCAAATACCTATCCGCTTGTATGGGGAATTCTTCTTCTCTTTATTGCACTTACAACTATTATAGTATTATTTCTATTATCGCTTTCTAATGAAAGGAAAATTATTATTAAACACCTAACTGCAGAATCGGAGGCGGGGCTCATCCCCAAAGAACATATCTTCTATATTTCAAACTTCCTGAAACGGAATCGCCCTGGTTGGATTCATCCGAGTATTAGAAAAAAATATATTGATTGTGCAGTGCACCTTGCATTTCGCCAAGATCAACTTGAAAATGCGGGTAATCCAAAGAAAATTGAACTCCTGAAACGTGACATTGAAAAACAACGTCAGGAGATAAAAAGACTTCTTGGTAAGGAATAAGCATCAAGTATTAAATGCTTACAATACTTAGTCTCAATCTAGATCTGTTATATTTAAATAAATGAATTAATACGTAAAAAATTATCATTCTCATAATAGTCATGAATGGCGAATTCGGTTAACTCTGTTAACCTCACAGAGACTTGAGATCTGAGAAATGAGAACAGAAAATTGAAAGCAGAAAAAATGAGGTTATCTTCTTTTTCAGTAAGAGTATGAGTAAGTGTAAGAGACGTTTGAGATAAAATACTCCCCGATTAGGGGAGCACCCATGAACCACTATTTCGGGTTCAGGGCTAAAGAACTCTTACTTCTTACTCGAACTGAAGTTTCCGAGAGGAAACTTTTCCCCAGGCTATGAATCTTTTTCATAAGAATCGCAAACGATTTAAAAAAGTCTAAGCGAAGCGAGTTTTTATTTTTATACATTTCATACGGGAGGGTTAAGTTCAATTGGTCAGGGTTAAGGGCCTTAACCCCTACTGCAACATAATAAATAATGCAAAGCAATCTTAAATTACTAATATTAAATCATAAATCATAAATGTGCAGCGAAGCGAAACTATGAGATTGCCGCGGTCGCTTCGCTTTCTCGCAATGACATTCTTTTGTGTTCGAATGATTAGTTTAATTCGTAATATTCCAAAAATTATTCTCTTTAATGAGAATGAATTGTCTTTTTCCGGAGACTGAATAAGTTTTCCCTATAGAGAATTTGGGATTTTTCCCTGCCATATCTTCTCCTGAATATATTCCTGAGATGGAAACCTTACAGTCAACAACAGCATTATCTCCGTCAACTATCAAATTCAATTCAGTAACTTTGTATTTCAAATTATCAAATAGAGTAAACCAGAAATCATTATAGTAGGCAACAATATCCTCATGTCCTCCAATTGAACTCGCTGCTGATTTTGAATATAAAGTTCGTATAACTTTAATGTTTTTTCTTTCAAATGAAATTCCAAGTGTCATTATTGTATTCTTTACTTTTTCTTTATCTGATCCGATCGGAGCTGAAGTCGTAGGTGTACTACCAAGCTTTTCAAGTCCCTCAATTATCTTTATCATTTCCAGGGCTTTCGCTTTATTCTCTCCATATACTAAGAGGAATTCTGCTTTTGCCTGAGGCAATTTATCATTCGTCATTAATTCAAGCCCCTTAATATAATGATCTTTTACATCTGTACCCCCGCCTAATTTTTTTATCTTAGCTTTCGCAGTGGGAATTAACTGCTTTTCTGCATTTGGAAATCTTAAGAATTTTTGAAATGCAATTATCGCATCATTTTTCTTCCCCTGTTTATCATAAACAACTCCCAGGTTATAATAAATTATCGGTTGATCTGCTTTTAATTCAAGGGATTTATTGAATGCAGCAGCTGCTTCACTCCACTTCTTTTCCTTTGATTTCGCAATACCCAATAATGAATAACAATGGGTAATTCTGTCTTTTATTTCAATCTCTTGTGAAGGATCAAATGTTAGGACTATTTTATATTCTGCAATTGCAGCTTCATACTTTTCATTTGAAAGATAGTTATCCGCAATTCTTTTATGCCTTTCTGCTGTCTCGACATTACCACCAAATACTACAATTGAAAATAGTACAATCAAAATAAATGTTATACTTAATACCTTTTTCATGCCTTCCTCCTATTTTTCACTATTTTAACATATAATTAAACTAAATTCAAGAAAAAATAGTTCAAGTGTTCAAATGTTCAATGCATGCTTTGCATGCGTTCAAGTGTTATTGTAGAGACGTGCCATAGCACGTCTATTGTTCAATTGTTAAAGTGTTATTAAACCGTTCAAGTGTAGGGAATCGTGATTAAAATATTTTTCTTTTATTTTTTTAGTTCTCTTAAGTTCTCTTAAGTTCTCCCGATACGCTTCGCTATGCAGGATCTCCTCCCTTCGGTCAGCGACCTGCTAAAGAAACATATTTTTCGCATTCAATTGTTTTCCTAATGTTATTCTTTACAATCATGGTCAAGATCAAACTGACCTTGACTGAAGTTTAGAACTTTAAAAAGTATTATCATTAGGCATAGCAATGGGGTTTTACCCCCATCAGATGATTTAAACAAACCTAAACAATATTAGTACGTTAATCATAAGTCACTTTAAA
>DAOVMD010000165.1 GCA_030630935.1 Candidatus Mcinerneyibacteriota bacterium
ATCCTTTGAATACTCCTCAAACTTCCCCAATGAAAATTCCAAGTCCACCGTCTTGTTTGACATTAACCCTAGTAATCTACACATCTTTTATCCTCCCTTTTATTAACCCTGTTCTCTGCTGTGCCAGGTCACCCAACGTGGTACCTGGTTCTCTGCTCTTTATTATCTTCAAGGCAAAGCCTTGCATGCTTCCACCAAACTACAAACTATACCTAATTATAATCCCAAAACACCAAATTGTCAAGCAAAAATTCACATAAATGTCAGAATGTCATTGCTTTCAAAGATGCTGTGCCTCTGGCAATCTGGGAGCTTGCTCCCTTTTAAAGAACATCTGAGTGTCATTGTTTTGAGAGAGGCTGTGCCTCCGGCAATCTTGTGCATTCGTAGACAAAAGAATTGTTTCCCAAACAAAGTAGGGGTTAAGGGCCTTAACCCTGACCATATGAATATAATCCTCCCGTTAGTATAATTTAAGCGCTGAATCTATACTATGGGTTCCCTTAGTACAAAAAACAGCTGCGAATCTATACTATGGATTTCCTTAGTAAAGAAAACAGGCACGAACCTTTACTATGGAAATTATTTTAAGAACAAATTAAAGTAATCCTTAAATACATATCTTCGATTTCTTTTATTCCCGGTAAATTCAAATAAGATATTCAATCTTATAAAATCTTTTATTAGGCTATTTGCTGTGGGTTTAGTTGAATTGAATATTTTCTGTACATCATTTAGGCCAATAATCGGTTTTTTATATAAATAATCAATAAGAATTTTTCCTTTTATGGATTTTCTGTTTAATTTTTGAATTTTAATTTCAACATTATTTCTTAGTTCAAGAATTTTCTTAAACGCATCTCTTCCTTTTGAAGCCGTCTGAATAATCCCGTTTAAAAAGAAAGTAATCCAACTTTTCAGGTCATTTTTCTTTCTTGTTAGAGTTAATAAATCATAATACATGGCTTTATTCTTTTCAAAATAATCAGAGATGTACAAACAAGGTTTTTCTAATATTTCATTGCTAACGAAATAAAACGTTATTAACAACCTTCCAATTCTTCCATTCCCATCTAAAAATGGATGAATTGTTTCAAATTGATAATGACTTATAGCTGCTTTGATTAAGTGAGGAACGTTTAAATCTTTATGATGTAGAAATTTCTCTAAGTCTCCCATTAATCTCGGTACATCTTCCTTAGGAGGAGGTATAAAAACTGCATCTGAAAGACTGTTTCCACCAATCCAATTTTGGCTTTCTCTAAACTCTCCGGGTAACTTATTCTCTCCCCTTGCTCCCGAGAGTAGAATTTCATGCATTTCTTTTAATAAACGGTTGCTTAAAGGTATTTCGTTTAATCTCTCAACTCCATGATTCATCGCTGAGATGTAATTTTGAACTTCAACCCAATCATCTCGCTTTTCAGGAGAAATAACTTCCTTATCTAATAAAACTTCATCTATCTCGGTTTTTGTTCCTTCTATTTTGCTGGAAGCTTGAGCCTCTTTTAATACATGCATGTGAATAAAGAGATCTATATCCGGAACAATTAAAGAAAAAGCGTTTAATTCTCCGAGTACTTTGTTGGCATTCTCAAGGAGAACATTTATTTGCGGATCATCCCAGGTCCAGACATGATCTATTTTCTCAGGGATAAAACTTTTATACTGATATTGTTCAATGAATCCCCCCGAAATAAATTTCTCAAGCTTCATCTCTTTACCTCATTAATCTTTTTTATAAAAAAACCTGCCAAAAGTGCGCATCGCTGAAAGGCGTGGCAAGTATGTTAGGATTATTATACATTATTATCCGAATTAAGTCAAATATATTTTTCAAATCGATAAACATATTCATTTTTTCGTATAGCAACCAACCAATAATAGACCAATTACTAACCAATTATCAACTGTTCAGCAAAGACACAATCATGATGCAATTATAATTCATAGAAAGAACCAGCTCCCTTGCTCTCTTTTTGCAGTCAGTGGTTGCACTTGATGAGAATTCAAACATCCATACATTGATATATTAAAAAACATTAAAGTAAAAAGTAAAACGAAGCAAAAGTTTATCCTGTACCCAACGTGGTACAAGGACACTCTACGTGGTACTCGTGGGCCGGCACCCGAATCTTTTATTATAGTAATGAATGTCCCTTAAAATGTCCCTTATTTATGTCCCTTAAATAGTTTCAAGATGTAATAAGTTCCTTTCTTCTCTCCATGTTTTTCAAGAAGCCCCATATTTACAAGTTGAGTAAGGTCCCTCGTTGCCGCTCTTTTAATAAAATCAAAGGTAATATACAGGAAAAAAATAGATTTCAGTAGTATTCTTCTTAAGATATCCGGCATAGCTTTTTGTTAATACCAAGGATATCCGGGGTTTGAAAGTGTCTATAAAACTATAAAAACTGCGAGTTATCTTTTCACTTTTAAAATTTCTATATTTCACTTCAACCGGAATAAGTTCCGGTCCAAGTCGCAGCACGAAATCTACTTTGGATCCAGCTTTTGTTCTCCAGAAATTTATACCTGTGGAGTCGCCTACAACCCGTTTCAAACCGCTCAGGGCAGCATTCTCGATTATGGCTCCTGAATCACTCCTGATATCAAGCGGATTGAAATTATTAAGGAAAACATTCCTGAAGCCCAGGTCAGAAAAATAGATTTTCGGATTTCTAGAAATTTCCTTATTCTTCTTTTTAAAAAATGGTCTTAATTCATAACATATAAATGTCTGGAACAGGATATTTAAATACTGCTTTATTTTCCGGTATTCAAGACCTGACCGCTCCCCTAAATTCTGATATGAAATAAGATTTCCAATGCTTCCCGATAAATGCTGAAGAAGGAGAATAAGACTACTGTCCCTGGGCACTTTCAGTAAAAAATTTATATCCTTTAATAAATAATTATTAAGAAGCTCTGTTAGTATTTTCTTCCTATGTTTTATATTCTCAGTTAAAACTACCTGGGGAAAACCTCCCCATAAACAGTATTCCTCGTATAATTTTTGGAATTCTTCCGAAAATGGATCAACTCCTCTTTTAACTTCGATAGGTTTTCCTGATGTGATTAAATCGGTGATTTTGTTATGGTTCTCTGTATAAATCTTAAAAAGATGACTGTTCTTTGCATCCAAATATTCTCCAAAGCTGAAAGGGGTCAAGGTGAAATTTAGGAGCCGACCTACCATATATTTTCCGATACTGGACTGGATATCAAACGATGATGAACCTGTTATGAATATCTTAAGGTTAGAAACAGTGTCAAAGATAAGTTTCAATTTCTGACCGCCATCCTGGACATACTGGAACTCATCCAAAAAAATATAAGTTCTATCTTCTTTATTTTTTATATAGGACCGGATGAATTCAAGCGGTGACTTTTCAAATTGGAATAGAAGAGTTCTATCTTCAAAATTGATAATAGGGTAATCTCTTCTCTTTTTTTCTTCCTTTTTTATTATAAACTCTTTCAGAAGTTGAAGCAATGTAGTCTTGCCGGTTTGTCTCGAACCCGTAATGCATATATACTCCTTCCTCTCAATGTATTCCTGTATCTCACCCATTATCTCTCTTTTAATAATCACTCCAACCTCACTGTTTTTACATTTATTGTAATTATAGTATAACTCATTTTACACAAAAAGTCAAGGGGAATTCACATAAACGTTTGATTGTCATTGTCCCGATGGTCATCGGGATGACTTTCGTTACACTCCAGCCACGCGCTAAAGCAAAATACGGCAATCTCGCTTTTAAAAAGAATGTCGGAACTAAAGAAATCTAGAAAGTGGTGTTCCTCCGGAACTTAATTTGTTATTGTAGAGTCACACGTCTGGTAGTTTAATTGTTCAAGTGTTATTGTAGAGACGTGCAATTGCACGTCTCGATGAAATCATTTAAAACAGGAAAACAAAGATTTTTAATTTTCCCTCTGAAGACCAAAGCATTGTATCACAAACGGAGTAGGGGCGAAGGGCCTTCGCCCTGACCATATGAATTTAATCCTCCCGTTAGTATAATTTAAGCGCTGAATCTATACTATGGAAATTATTTTAAAAACAAATTAAAGTAAAAAGTAAAGCGAAGCACAGATACCCAAACGAAGTGAGTGGTTCTGTGGGCCGGCACCCTAATCAGAAAATGTTGGTGTATACATTTAAACATGCCATATGTCGCGAATATACGGCTCTTTAACCCATTTCACACTTCTTTTCGTGATAAACAAAGTAACTCAGGCTTCCAGCCTGAGAAAAAACTACAGGCAAGATGCCTGTGTTACATTTCTAAGACCGAAGAATTGTATCCCAAAAAACATTCTTCTCTTCGGCGCCAGGCCACCCTACGTGGTGCCTGGTTCATTATTCATTTTTAATTTTTACTTGCGCCGCGAAGCAAGCTCAGTGTTTATCTTCTTTGTTATGCTTGGCACCTTGATATACGTTCCAAAAAGAATCAAAGCTGCTCTTCTCAGCCGCGACAATTGGTTTATCTAAATATTTAAATTTCAACAGGAAGCCTTCTAAATCCAAATAATATTTCAGCAATTCAAAAGAACCGATAAAGCTCTCTGTATGATTAGATGTATTATATTCTACAAGTCTTTTTAATTCATCTAAACATTTTTCAATCTGTAAAATTATCTCCTCTTCTTTTACCTTCGCCCCTAACATATTAAAGAACTTCTCAACCTCGGGCACATCTGAAGACTGCTCAATGTTATAATGAAAAATGCTATTTATAATCTCCTTGATCTCCATTTCTTCACCTCTCTTTTTTTAACATCACAAAATAAAATAACCACTCTTATATGAAAATTCTTTCAAGAAATAAGAAAAGGACAATCATCATATTCTTTTTATTTCTTACTATCTAAATACTTGATAATATTTTTTTGCTTCCACAAAAGAGCCGGATGCTTTTTTAGACATGGAATTAATAATGAATATTCCTTAAATAATAGTTCGGGAGAAAAAATACCTTTATCTAGTAAATCATTTATGAAAAGATTCTCTTCATTAGAAAATTCTAATAATTTACTGATAAATGGCAATACTGTTTCTAATAGAATATCCTTTGATATATTATCATTACTCCGTAATAGAGGTTTTAATGAATTATTAAATTCATTATTATCAATATTAATAACTTCCTTAGGGTTTATCATCCTGAAATCATTTCTCATAGCAACACCTAAAAATATTACAGATTTTCTAAGTAATAATTTATCATAATCAATAAAATCAATAATTTTAAGGATATCATAAATATCTCTTGGTAGAGATCTATCTAAAGCAGCGACAATTTTGCCGGCAAATAATTCTTCTTTTGATACAAGGCGGACTTTACACTTTTCTGAACCTGGAAAAACGGTAAATGCTTTTTCTACAGGTGTCCCGATAGGACAACGAAACATATAATTCAAATCGATCTCTATATTTTTATTGTTACCAAAAACATCTATGTATCTAAGTACCCACTTACCTCCGGCGTGTTCATCCCCAGGATTATGTAATATATGATAACCCTTATCTGAAATTAACATTTCTAATGCTCTTGAAATTTCGGACCTTTCACCTTTCATGGTTTCAATATCAACTGAGCCTACATAGTTTAAATCTATATCTACTGAAATCCGGGGTTTATCTAAATAGCAGAAATTTAAACCAGTACCACCTTTAAGGAGTAACCTTTTCTTTAGATATGGATGTCGGAATATATCATCTAAAAAATCACTCATCCTTATAACTTTTTCAATTGCATCTATTCTAAATTTAGTGGCATTTGAAATTATTTGGAGTTTATCTTTTGTTAGTCCTGAAATTCTTTCCATCTTTTCTCGATAACAGTTTTAGGAACAATCAGGTTCCATCTCTTGACCAGCTTACCATTCTTCCGCTTATTATTGAAATATACTACAGAAGAAGGTATGTTTTCCATTATTTGCTTTAGTATGTAATCATCAACAAAAAATTGTTTTTGATGCTGTTCAAGAAAAAAACCAACCCTTGAATATAAAACTTTTGATTTGAACAAGGCTAAATATTTAAATATTCTATCAAAATCTAAATAGGGATACTTTTCTATCGACCTATAAACCTCTTCTATTCCACCGGCATAATCAGGCCTGTTTATACAATCGATAAAAGTCCTTTCCGGATTAGTAAGTGTTATATTTACACCATGATACATCTGTTTTTGAAAACCCTGTAACTCATACGAATTGCTCTGTAATCTCTTTGGTGTCTTAACTCTTGTATATTGAGTGTTATTTATCTTAATATTCCGCTTTGCGTATGGAAAATAATAATAGTAATTGGATAAAACACTATGGCAATATCCCAAAACCTCTAATGCTGTATGAAATGCTAAAACAGAGTTCTTGACTAATTTTGAAGCGATAAGAATCTCATCAACCTGGAAATTATCCGGATCAATACCTGGAGGAACAACCGCATATAATCCTCGGATTATACTTTTAACCTTACCCTTTGATATGTAATTAATCATAAGATTATTATAAGCTGTCTTTCTATTTCTCTGGATGGCTTCAAAATATTCATCCAGTCTGAAAACCGGGTGCTTGTTAAAAAATTCTTTGTATTCACTCATTTGTATAAAATCGCTTTTAACTATATTACCTATACTAATTATAACATATATTTACAAATTGTCAAGTCATTATTTGCAAATATTTGTAATTGACTATATTGACAATATATTTAACTGCATCTTCTTGCAAGGAAATATAATTGTTTTCTCTGCTCTCTGTTCTCGGTTTGTTTAACACCGATTCTTGCAAGGCGAAATAGCGACATAGTCTTTCATTAAAATACCCCAATATCTATTTTTAACCTAATTACTGTAAATCCTGTAATATAGGGAATATAGCACTTACACTCCATTCGTTACC
>DAOVMD010000228.1 GCA_030630935.1 Candidatus Mcinerneyibacteriota bacterium
AATGTTTACTTCAGAAGCTGCATGGATGACCTTTGATGAAAAGGAACGGGGTAGTTTGGAACCAGGGAAGATCTCTGATTTGGTAATTTTAAATATGAATCCTTTAGATTTAGATCCAAAAAATTTGAAGAAACTAAAATGTGAACAACTTCTTTTGAGCGGGAAACCATATCGACCAGGTCAAGGAATATCAAGTATGCTTTTTAAAAGTTTATTCAGAAGGAAGAAAAAGATTTAAAAATAAGTTAAAAAAGGAGAATCAAAATGGGTAAAGTCTGTCCCTGGTGGATTGGATATTTTCTATTAAGTCCTATTCGGAAATTGCGTCAGAACCCGGATAAAATTTTATCTCCATATATTGAAAAAGGAATGAAAATTCTGGATATTGGTTCAGGAATGGGGTATTTTAGTTTGCCGATGGCTTGTATGGTTGGGGATAAAGGTAAAGTTATCTGTATTGATCTTCAGGAAAAAATGCTAAATAAACTTAAGAGACGTGCTGATAAAGCAGGATTAAATAAGACAATAGAAACAAGGTTATGTCCTTCAGAATCTTTGGGAATTGAAGACCTGAAAGACGAGATTGATTTCGTATTGTTATTTGCACTGGTTCATGAAGTACCGGATATAAAGATTTTATTCACTGAAGTTTTTGAAACATTAAAATCACGTGGTAAGGTTCTTGTGTCAGAACCAAAAGGGCATGTTACAGATAAAGAACTTGCTGAGACTGCTGCGATTGCTGAAGAAGTTGGTTTTGAAGTGATCGGTCAACCCAATATTAAACAATCCAGAAGTGTTTTACTACAGAAAAAATAATAGCATCGCTTCACTCTGCAATTAAGAATTAACAATGAAGAATGAATAATATCTTGCACTATGTATTACAATGCAGTAGGGGTTTCCGGTCGGAAACCCCTACTGATATCTATAAAACGACTGCTTTCTATTCTCTGTTCAAGCAACAGAGTTGCTTGAGAACGCAGTTCTGCACTATTCGGACAGGCTTTTCTTAAGTTTTATTGCGTTCCTGACGGCTTTTGCCTGGTAATGGTTATTAAAGATAACTACTAACATCTTTAATTTCTTGACCATCTTGAGAATTCTTTTTTTAATTTCATTCTCAATTTCATCATCGGAATATTCATAATTATAACGCTCATGAACTTCTCCGGGCTTCCACCATTTATCCTTGTTTCTTCCATGTAATCTAAAATATCCGATTGAATTGGTTATCTTATTTACATCTGACGGAAAGAGTCCCTTGACTTTGGGAGTATCAACATTGGTTATAATAAAGTTGTTCTCTTTCAAGAAATCGTAAACTTCCTTGTTATCCCAAGAATAATTTCTAAATTCAATTGCTTTCTTGAAATCAAATTCAATAGAAATTCTTCGAAGGTATTCCAGGTTCTCAAGGTTAAATCTAAATGAATATGGAAATTGAAATAGAACAATGAATTCTCTTTCGGTCTGGATAAGAGGTTTTATACTATTATTAAAATCTTTTCGAGTATCTTCAAAATTTTCTCTGTGATGTGTAATGTTTTGATGCATCTTCAATGTTAATAGAAAATCCTTCGGTGTATTTTTTACTAAGAACCAAAAATATCCAGGTTGCAGAATTCGGTAATAAGTTGAGTCAATCTCAAGCGTATTAAAATACTTCAAGTAATGTTTAATTTTCTCCCCGCCTTTCTTAACACCTTCAGGATAGAATATTTCTTCCCAATCCGAATACGAATATCCCGCAGTGCCGATCCTTATACCTTCTAAATTATCCTTCATTTACCAGCTCCTTGCATCTTTTCCCGTCAGTCTCAGGGGTTGGTAATCCTGCTAACATAGAGAGAGTAGGGAATACATCAATGATACTGATATCGCTTTTGAAGTTTTTATTTATACCATCACCTGCGAAGATATAAATCCCTTTTAGATGATGAATTCCCTGGTGAAAATCTTCTAACCCTTCTACTAATAAATCACCCTTACCCTGATCACTGAAACTACCGGAGAATGTTATTCCGGGTTCCGGGACGATTATTAAATCAGGAAGAGAATCAAATCTGGAACCTTTATATAACTCTTCCTTTGTGAATATTGTATTGATAACTTTTCGAGTACCAAGTTGATTTAGTTCTTCAAGATTCATAATTAATTCTTTCCTGAACGAATTTTTATCTTTCACGAGTTTCTCGTTAATATATATGAATCCATAAGAACTTCGGCCTATTGCAATAACTTTTGATTTGGACCAGAGGATCGGTTGAGTTGCTTTCTCAACGGCATTCAACCATTTATCTTTGAAAACTTTTTTAAGAATCCCTAGTAAATCAAATTTACGCAGAGCGCGGATTGTTAAACTTTTAAATGAATTTGAAGAATTTAAATTTCTTATACAATAATTCTTGGTTGAAAGAAAATCTCCAAGGTTAATTCGTTTATCGTGAGGTTGGAAACCATGGTCTGAGATAATTGTTACAAGTAAATCTTCATGTGTTGATTTAATTTGGTTCACCATTGACTGCAAACGATTATCTAAAAATTTATAGAAATTATTACCTATGTTATTATAAGCTTCTGAACTGTAATCTTTATGGTTTTTATCTAACTTCTTCCAATACGGATGCTGTAGAATATCAGTTACTTGAAAATGTACCATCATTAAGTCAGGGTCTTCCTTGTCAAATAAATATAATGCCGCATCTTTTCTTGTATCAATAATCTTCCGTAATTCAAGTA
Source organism: Candidatus Mcinerneyibacteriota bacterium (assembly GCA_030630935.1). Classification (GTDB taxonomy): domain Bacteria; phylum AUK180; class AUK180; order JAQVHJ01; family JAQVHJ01; genus DAOVMD01. The sequence continues at coordinate 2,743 of DAOVMD010000228.1, forward strand.
AATACCTGTCAATTTCTTTATATGAAAAATCCTTCTTGATCCTACTTAACTGGAAAATATGATAGCTTGGATTATTATTTAAAAATTCAGTTTTGAAATTACGCGGATAAATAAAATTTGAATCAATTCCAGGAGTTAGCATTCCCGAGATTATTACGCCATTTACTTTTCTGGGGGGGAATGTCATAGGGACATTTAACGAAACTACTTTTTTACCTTGCTCTGAGAAATATTCCCAGATTGTTTTTGGGAGATTCTTCCCATTTACAATTCCAAGCTTATTGTTTTCCAGATCAAGTGTTACAAAATCTACATATCCCAAGTCTCCTGGTTTCATTCCTGTCTGAAACGCTCCCCATGCAACAGGAGTCTGTGGTGGAATTGTGGATATTAAATTACCTGATGCCCCGGATTCTCGCAAAGATGCTAAAAAAGGCATGTACCCATCTTTTATTAACTCATCATAGAGTTTCCAGGAACCACCGTCTAATCCAATTATTAATATTTTCTTCTTCATAGGTTTAGTATAAACTTTTTTATTTTAAAAATCAAGGAAAATTTATGAAAAACCATGCTGCGCAATTAAAAATGAAGAATGAATAAGTAAGAATGATTTTGCATTAATGATTATAATGCACTTGTTCAGAGAAATATTTCATAGTAAAATTATTGGTTATCCATAATTGACAAATGAAGAGATTCATTCTGTTCTCTACGTCTGGAGTTTACCAGAATTTACTTCGGGGCGGTGAAAGAAGCATTCTTTAGTTCATTTAAGCAATTTCAGCACTGAGTAAGAGCATTGTCGTATATAACGCAAACCATTCTTCATTGTTCATTTTTCATTCTTACTTATTTTGTTGGGTCCTTTATACCTGAATTTACCTGAAGTAAATAGTGAATTAATTGCTTTTGTCGGACAAATATTAATACATCCATAACAACCGATACAATCACCTTTCGGTTTAGGGAACTTGGCAAGGTTAATCCTTCCGGTCGGGCAGACCTCTTCACATTTTCTGCATCGAATACAGAGCTCAAGGTCAACAATAATTGGTAAGAATTTTCCCAGGAATTTTTTATTAAATAAAACTCTAACCCAGTTAATCGGGGAATAAGATGGTTTGAAATTTTTAATTTCATGTTTACCATGAATAAAACCAAGGAATGTCTGATATAAAGTACTTGCAAATGTATATATATCCTGGTCAGCTAAATCATGAATATTTTCGGGATACTTAGATATAAATTTAAGAGTCCTTAATATTGGCCATGAGTCTATCATTGAGATTGAACAATCAGATAGAACTGAATATCCTTTAAATGTTAATTTCTTAGCAAAATATCTTGAAGAGCCATAAGGTCCCCCGCCATTTGTATGGAATAGGAAACATGGTTTCCCGCCCCCGGGCGGGAGAGTATAGAAATAATCAATCATTGTTAACATTGGCTTGAATGCAAAAACAGGATAACAAAATCCGATGAAATCAAACTCAGTAACATCCTTTTCCAGCTTTTCTCTGACCCGATGTTTATATGGCGTGAAATTAAATTCAATTAGATATTCCGCAAGTTTATCAACTGCCCACTTAGTATTTCCGGTTGCAGAGTCCCATAATAATAAGACATTAATTTTCCTATTTATATTCTGTTCTTCATTCATGATTTAGATTATAACATAAAATTAGATTCAAGACAATAAAAATTTTTAGTTTATTCGGTATGTTTTATTCGAAGATGCATTGACATTCAACCGTAAAATAATATAAAGACATTATTTGTCATTGCGATGGAATGTAATGACTGAAGCAATCTCTGAACGAAGTGAAGGTTCTGATTTAGTCAATAATGTTTCTTCAATATAGTTAAGAATGAAACAAACAACAATATTGATAAAGTAAAAATAAAAAACTCGCTTCGCTCAAACTTTTTTAAAATGACAGAGACTTTTACGAGACTTATAAGGGACAAGTAAAAATATAAGAATTGTTTCCCAAACGGTGTTAACATTGACCACAAGATCTTAATCTTCCGTCGGGTGTTATGAATAAAAATATAGATATTAAAGAATCGGGATAACTGCGCTACGCTTGTTAGCGGCTTTTTTACAAGATTTAAAAAGTTTTTTTTCTTTGTTTTTTTTTAGTTCTCTTAAGTTCTCTTAAGTTCCCTGTAAATTTAATTTTGCATTCAATCGAATTCTCAAGCATCAAATGATTTAAACAATTATAAACTATATAAGTAAGTCCATTACAAGTCTTTTTAAAGTCCCTGTTTAATTTTTTATTTTCTTTTTTTTATCTTTGTTTTTTTATGTCCTTGAATTCAGTGTAAAAAACACAACTTGATTTTCAGATATATTTAAGTTATAATAAGATGTAAGCGTGAAAAAAATATTTAAAGAAGGATGTACTTATGAAAATTAAACAAAGAATAAAATAATAAACTACACACTTTTCATACTTGTATTTAAATTATACAAATTGTATAAAGAAAATATCAATAAATCATTAGTTATTATTAATGGTTTTGATTTTATCCCAGTATATGGGAAAATATGAACTTGGCATATTTTCTGCCATAATATAAGAAAAAGGAGGTTACACATGAAAAGAATCTCATCATTTATCTTGGTTATCATGATGATTATTCTACTCTCTGTACCAAGTTATGCAAAGAAAAGGAGACCGAAAAAGCGGAGAAAACCGCCAAAAGTGGAGAAAACAGAATCAAAAACAAAGGTGATAATTAAGGAAATAATAGAAGCAAACTTCGCTATTTCTTATGATGTCTTCACTAAATCATTCAGGAGTCATACTCTTCAATTAGCTGAATATCAAACCAACTATTTCATTCCGCATCCTACAGGAATTCAAATGAAACTTTCCAGGGATGATCTCTTTATGAAAATAGGCTTG
>DAOVMD010000073.1 GCA_030630935.1 Candidatus Mcinerneyibacteriota bacterium
ATAAACAATTCGTTGGACCTTCGGTTCCGAGGGGATCACCAACATAATGTTTCTCTTCCGGGATATAGACCATCTCCAAACCAAATACTTTAATCTCCACATTCTCAATATCCTCTTCAAACTCTGAGATATCCCACTGAAAAGTCACACCTGTTAATGAGACATCGCCTTCGTCCTTAGTCCTGAACAGGAAGAAACCCTTATTTGTATCCGGTACCCAGATCCCCATATCTGCGGCAACTCCACCTTCACCCACAGAAAAAGATCCCGGACTCTGGTCTTCGTAATTAAACACTTCATCGCTCTTCAAAAGCAGGTTAATATGTTTCCATAACCCATTCTTATCCTTATATTTCCCGAAGATATAAACCCCGTCACAATTAATACTGTTTTTCCAGGCTTCACCCCATGAAACATCGAAAATTACTTTCGCAAATCCCTTCCCCTTATCAACCTCTGCAACTTTATAATTTCTTAAGTTCAAATTCATTAAGGAGCCTCCAATTTATTTAATTATTCTAACCGGTCTAAAAGGATATTCCCCGAATTTCTTCCCGGCATAATAACCGTCATATCCGAACTGGAAATTAACTCCCCAACCGAATGTCCCGGAGTATGTATTCGACGCCCAATAGAACCCGAGTGGTTTTGTAATTGTATCAGGGAAGAACTCTTTATGATACCACAGACCATCATCAAGTCTCAGGTTCAATAAAGTTGGGATCTCCTTCATATTAGGCAAGCGCCAATCTTTATACCCGCCCAGGTCAAGCTCTTCACAATATTTCAAAACCTTTTCCTGGTTCAACTGTGGACTCTCTTCTTTTTTCCACATTAATCCTGTAACTAAATCAGAGATAGTACCGTCACCATTATCCTTAAAAGAATATTTATTAATATCACCAAAAGCCCTGTTAAAACCACCTCGGACGGCACGGATATAATAAGGTTGAGTTTTCAGATAACATATTCCGCAACCGTACCCGAAATAAATTCCCCAACCTAACTTTTTGTCTGCTCCATAAGTATCAGTAGACCAATAAAACTCAGGAATAATCTCCGGGAAGATATTCTTATCAGCTGCTGGAACTATCCCGGAATAATCAACAAAAGACCGAAGCTCCTCTTTATTAGGAATTCTCCAATCATTGAACCCGCCATAGTTATCCTTATTTAACACATCAATATAATTATCCTTAAGCTCGTGCCATGTAAATTTATCACGAATAAAATTAATATCACCTTTTACCGGCGACTTAACTTCCCAGATTAAACCGGTGTTATTATCTCTGATCATCCTGAGTCCGGTCTCCCAGGTTACATCGGGATTCAGATCGTCCCCACCTTCGCGTAACTTAGTAAACGAAATAGGATTAATATTGAAGTTACCGGGCTGGCCAAAAAACTTATCCCCTGGTTTCGGTGTCTCGATCTCATTTCCTTCATCATCATAGCATAAAATCTGGTTAGTTGACGGGAGTTGAAATTCTGATTTAGAAACTTCAGGTCTCTCAACATTCCTCACTGCCCGATGTAATAATGGTGCCATCTTATTAGCATAATACCCGTCATACCCATAACAGAAATTAGTTACCCAAACATAATATTTCTCAAACGGTGTTGATGAGAAATAATGTAATAACGGCGGGACCAAGCCATCAGCCGGGAAGAACTCTCTGTAATACCACCAGCCTTCTGAGTAAGTTAAATCCAGAATTGAGTTGAGCTCTTTTATATTCGGTAGTCTCCAATCATTGAATCCGCCAAGATCCAGGTCGTTACAATGTTTCATTGCATCGTACCAGTTCATCCTTTCGTTCTCATTCTTCTGCCACATTAACTTTGTAATAGAATCCGTAACAGTCCCGTCACCATTATCCGCAAACCTTGTTTTATCTGGGACCCCAAACTTCTTATTATAACCACCCCGGACAGCTCGAACAAATCTCTTATGATTTTTCCCGTTCACGATACCGCTGCCAAAACCAAAGAATAAACCCCAAGCAAAATACGGCTGCATCTCATAAGTCATTGAACACCAGTAGAAATCTATTTTACAATTAGAAAAGTACCATGTATCAAGGGCAGGATGAATCCGGCTGTAATCCAGGATTGACCTTAGCTCATCTTTATTAGGAACACGCCAGTCATTGAACCCGCCATATTTAGAATCGTTTAAGCTCTTAATATAAATATCCTGAAACTCTTGCCAGGAATATTGATCTTCCATGAAGTTCACATCACCCGTATCAGGGGACTTAACTTCCCAGGTTAATCCGGTATTATTATCCTTGATCATAAGGAGACCATTTTCCCAGACCGCGCTGTTATCAAGCTCAGTTCCATCCTTCCCAAGCTTTTGAAAGGCTAATTTATTTGCTGAAAAACAACCGTCCTGACCATAGTACTTTTCCCCGGGCTGAGGACATTTAATAAGTTTACCTTCTCCATTAAAACATAACTCCTGACCTGTATCAGGGAATTTAAATTTCTCGGACATTTATTCACTCCTTTTAGATAATTAACAGTTTAATTAAATTGATTTAATTACCTTACACTTTCGATAAACTAAATGGCGGATAAACTTCGCTCTCAACCACCACATCTATTAAAACCGGTTTCTTTGACCGGACTGCTCTCTTGAATATCTTCTCAAAATCCTCAATCTTCTCAACCCGGTACCCCTTTGCACCACAGGCTTTTGCATACTTAACATAATCAGGATTCTTAAATTGCATGAAAGCCTGCTCACCCCAAAGATTTAAGAGTAATTTTTTTATTACGTTAAATTCACCATTATTGAAGATTACCCAGACAACTGGAATGTCATGCTGAACTGCGGTTAATAATTCAAAACCCGCCATTAAATATGCTCCGTCTCCACAACCGCAAATTACTGTCTTATCAGGATTTGCTGCCTTAACTCCAATCGATCCGTTAACATGACTCGCCATTGGCCCGAAACTACCGGGGTTCTGATAACGCTGGTTCTTAGTAAGATGCAGGTAACAGTTTAACCAGAGCATATGAGATCCTGCATCGCCCATGATTATACTATTCTTCGGGAGATTTTTTGATAAAATCTGAACCATCGCACCAGGATGAATCTTGGACCCTGAATACTCAATCTTTATATCATAATACTTATCTTTTGTAATGGTCTTTGGGGAAATCTCACCGGTTACCTGGTGAGAAATAATCCTGGATAGAGATTTTACCGCAGGTTTAATATCACTTACTAAAGAATAGTCTGCCGGATAAACCTTACCAATCTCAACAGGATCAATGTTAATGTGAATCAGGGTTTTACCTTTGTATAAATCAGGTTTGAATCCAAACGTAGCATTCTGGGCAAAGGAATTACCCATCGCTAAAACTACCTTCGCCTCGTCAAAATAAGTCTTCGCTCCAGGGTCACCTGATGTTCCAAATACACCAAGAGATAATGGATGATCTTCAGGAAGCTGACCCTTACCGTCCATGGTAGTCATGAATGGAATTTGAAACTTCTCTAAAAACTTTTTAATATCCTTCTCTGCATGACTTCGGATACAACCATAACCTAATAATGCAACTATTTTTTCGTTCTTATTAATTGTATCGGCAAGAAAAGCACCGACTTCGTTTACTTTATTAGGGGATTCAATAACAGGTTTAATATCTAAATTAATAGGATGGAAGTTATCTACTTTGGCTATGGTAATGTCTTTGGGAACATGAATATGAACTGGTCCGGGACGCCCGTTAAATGCAATGTTGATAGCTTCCTCTAAAATATCCATAGTTTCATTGGGATCTTCAATGATATAAGATTTTTTTGTTGTAGCAGAGAACATCTTATGTGAGTCAGGGGTACGGTTTAAACCGGAAGATTCATTTAGAGCACCCTTACCGCGGTTCATTTTGGATGTATAACCGGTAATTGCCAAAACAGGTAATGAATCATATAACGCAACCGCTAACCCGGAAAATAAATTAAAGGCACCGGGACCACCTGTCGCAAAACATACACCCAGTTTTTCCGAGTACATGGAATAACCACAAGCCATAAAACTGGCAGCCTGTTCATTCTTAATAATTATTGTTTTGATCTTTTCAGATTTCTTCAGGGCAAGCAACATACTCCCGTTAACCTGACCGGAACCACCGAATACTGTATCAACTCCAATACTCTCAATGGTCTTCACAATCGCTTCATTAACATCCATATCTATTCTCCATTTTTAAATTAATATATTAAAATCTTTTAAAGTATTATTTTCTATTTATTATTATAAAAGTAACCCGGTCATCTGTCATGACCATATTCACCAATGAGCTATCCGATAACTCGTTATTTTTCAGAAAAATATCAAAACAAATTTCTACTCTTCAATCTTTGGATTTGCCTTACAAATAATCTTCTTAATCGGAACTGTTGAGAACAGGATATTTCCTTTTGCACAATTATCCGGTGTGTAACCGTCAAAGAATACATAAATTCTATCTATAGGTACTTTCGTCAGATCAGAGAGTAATCCTGCAAATTTCTCTGCGAGAATTTTCTTCTGTTCATCGGTAAGTTCCAAGCTCTGTACTGTAATTGCCGGCATACTACTCTACCCCCTTTTAAGATTTAAACCGGGATCAATTATTTAATCGACCCCGGTCATTAATTAAATATGTCTTATTTTGAATTAAGAACCTCAACAATTTTATCACCATACGCGATGGATGATTCAACAGAAGTTCCTGTCACAAACGGCCAATCATAAGCGACCTCGGGATTTTCACGGTTTGCTTTTTCTTTTGCAATACATTCTCCGTCGGGGCCAACTGCATCACGTACCAAATCCTCAATAGGCCAGAGGAATCCTGGAGTATGAACATCAGTTCCCTTATTATCTTCGGTTGCTTCATATAAGTCATAAGTGAAATCGAAGTCACCATAGAAATCCCAGGCAGCCGGATGGGCAGTTATCTTCTTACCATAGATAAGTGCTTTGCGGTTATTATCAGGATTTCTCAAGAAAACTAATGTAGTTACTGCATAACACAGTGCACCGATTAATTTATCGGATTTATATGCATCAAGGATTAACATGTGTAGATGATAATTATTGCACATATCGATCATTGCACCTAAACCACCAGTTAATACGATCGCATCGTAATCTGCCATCTTGGCATCTTTAAATTTAATGGGTTTTGCCCATTCATCACCTGCAACCAGTTCCTTAATCCTATCACAAACTTCTGGTGGATTAACCTTGAAATCAATGATCGGATCCACGAAATCAGGGTCAACACTTATTGCTAACGGTAATGGTTTCTTCCCTAATGGAGTTGCTAATGTAACTTCAAAACCCGCTTTCTTACATGCATCCCAGGGAGCCTGGAGCTCTTCACCCCAAACACCATAGTTGGTTGCACAAATTAATACTTTCTTTGCCATAACAATACCTCCTTAAAGATTTAACTCGGTAACAATTATTTAATTGGTCCGGGCAATTAACAAAACATTAACTATCTCGAATTAAGAACCTCAACAATCTTTTTGCCAAATGCAATTGATGATTCAACAGAATTTCCTGTTATAAAAGGCCAATCATATTCAACTCTTGGGTTATCTCTTGTTGCATACGGGTCACCAATACAAAGCCCGCCTGGTCCAACAGCATCTCTTGCAATATCTTCTAATGGATATAAAAATCCGGAATAAACGGCGTCCGTTCCTTTATTATCTTCTGTCGCTCCCCATAATTCCAATGTAACATCATCTTCAAAATCCCATGCTCTCGGATGACATGCAACCCTCCTGCCCTTTATAATACTATTAAAAGCATCTTTTGGGTCTCTAATCCAAATGAGAGCTGCAGTAGCATAACACAGGGTAGCGATTAACTTATCGGAGTAATAAGCTTCATATATGAGTCCCCTGAAATATTTGTTAGGAGCTAAATCCATCATTGCACCTAAACCACCGGTACCAACAATAGCATCATAATCAGCCATTTTAGCTTCGGAAAGTTTTATCGGATTATCCCACTCAGTACCTTTAACCAATTCCTTAGTTCTGTCGCAAACAAATTTAGGGTTCACTTTTGGATTCGCACCGGGAATCTTTTCAAGCATTGGATCTACAAAATCAGGATCAACACTTATTACTAACGGTAACGGTTTCTTCCCTTGCGGTGTTGCAAGAGTTACATCGAATCCGGCTTTCTTTAATTCATCCCAGGGCCCTTGTAATTCTTCTGCCCAAACACCAAAATTGGTGGCGCACACCAAAACTTTTTTTGCCATAACATACCTCCTGTTACGATTTATTATTAGAAAAAATTAAAAAATTATCCACCTCCTTTATATTCAAATGCTAACATTGTGATATCATCTGATTGCGGTGCATTATCTACAAAGTTTTTTAAATCCAAACGAACATCTTTGATAATCTCACAACTCTTAAATATCTTTACTTGGTTCATTATTGATAATAATCTTTTCTCAGAGTATAACTTCCCGTCAGGATTCATCGCTTCAGTTACACCATCCGTATATAACAGGATAAAATCACCGGGGTTTAATTTGGATTCACAAGTTTTATACTTGACCATATCCATAACGCCAAGAACAAAACCACTCTCCACATCCATGTATTCAAATTTCTTTTTTGCTTTCCTAAAGATCAAAGGCGGATTATGCCCGGCATTGGCATATTGGATAGCTCCTGTTTTAATATCCAGGATTGCACAAAAAACAGTTGCAAACATACATGTCTCATTATCGGGAATTAAAGTTTGATTAACCCGTGTTAAAATATCTGATGGATCCATATCCCGTAAACCCTCTGTTTTTAAGAGTGTCTTTGTAATGACCATGAATAATGCTGCAGGAATACCTTTTCCGGAGACATCACCTATAATGAAACAGACCTTATCCTCACCTATCAGGAAGAAATCAAAAAAGTCCCCGCCAACTTCTTTTGCAGGATGCATAATTGCGAATATATCAAACTCGGTCTTATGTGGAAATGGCGGGAATATCCGCGGCAGCATATTAGTCTGGATCTCACGAGCCACCTTTAGATCATTCTCAATCTTCTCCTTCTCTATCTTAATTTCTTGTTCTTTATGATAATTCTGAATTATAAACAGGAAAAACCATAAACCAACTGCATTCCCAATAATCATAGGTAAGGATATCTCGCTTACAATTGCTTCCGCTTGAGCATAAGGCTTTGCAAAAAGTAAAACCAGGACCATATGAAAACATTCAAATGAAATTGCAAAAAGTACACCCAAGAATGGCCTGGGTAACTTACCCTTTAAAACTTTATGAAATATCCCCGCAAATAATCCTGCAAGAATCGTAGCAACGGAACACGGAATCGCAGTGAAACCACCTCTGAAGTATCTGTGAACTCCTCCGAGTAAACCTGCACCAAGCCCCGCAATCGGTCCCCCAAGTAATCCCGCTATTATTGGACCAATATCCCGGGTATTAGCAATTGCACCGAAGAAATCTATACCGGCAATCGTTCCGTACATTGAGAGTAAACCAAATATCAGGATTAATAAACCTTGCTGCTTTATTGAATGTTTCTTATGCTCAAGCTCAGAATAGATTTTGGTTCGGGTGAGAATATAAACTACTACCATCAAAACACAAATATACTCTGCAAGATAAATAAAAATATTACCGATCTGCTTAAGCATTTGTACTCCTTATTCGGGTTTTTTATTCAACTTTAAAGTTAACATCGTTATATCATCATACTGCGGAGCTAACTTCACAAAGAAATTAATCTCCTTCCTGACTTCCCCGATTATCTCTTGTGTGCTATGGTCTCTAACCTTCTCCAGGATATCTCTTAGACGCGGTTCAGAAAATAACTTTTGCTCTTCATCTATCGCTTCTGTTACACCATCGGTATACAGGAATAACAAATCATCTTCACTAAGGGTTAAAGAACCTGAACCGAACTTTGAATCAGGAAATGTTCCAAGTACAAAACCATGCTCTACATCAAGGTATGCAGTCTCCCCTGTCTTCCTTGAAATTATCGGGGGATTATGACCTGCATTAGCATACTGTAATTCACCTGTTTTGATATCTAAGAGTCCAATGAAAACAGTTGCAAACATACAGGTTTCATTCTCGGGAACTAATGTATTGTTTACATTAAATAAAACATATTCCGGTGGTATTCCCCGGGATGCCTCGGTCTTGAGTAAGGTCTTTGTGATGACCATAAATAATGCAGCGGGAACTCCTTTACCTGAAACATCTCCAATCACAAAACAAAGATGGTTTTCAGATACAAAAAAGAAATCATAGAAATCTCCACCGACTTCCTTTGCAGGTTCCATTGACGCAAAAATATCAAACTCGGTTCGGTCAGGAAACGCAGGAAATATTGTCGGAAGCATACTGGTCTGGATCTCTGTTGCAATCCTGAGGTCACTCTCGATTCGTTCCTTCTCAGCAGTTGTCTGTTTTAAATCAGAGATATAAATCTTGAGGTCTTGAGTCATTTTATTGAATGTATTCGCGAGCTGCTCAATTTCGTCACCGGTTCGAATATTCAATTGAAAATCAAGGTTACCTTCACCGACTACATTAGCTCCTTCATTTAAAGCTAGAATTGGGGAGGTTATCTTATTGGAAATACTTAAAGCAGATAAAGTCACTAATATCAATAATACTATAGCGATTATTATAAAAGTATAAGCAATCCCCGTACGTTTCATGGCAATGTATTCTTCACTCTGACGAGTTTGAGTTATGATCTTTTTCTGAGTTTGAATCAAAGGCTTCATTATATCTTCTAAAGGCATCACAATACATAAGCTCCAACTGGTATTCCTAATGGGTGCATAGGCCATGTATTTATCTCCATCGTCAAGCGTACATTTTGAAACCCCTGTTTCACCGTTGATCATCTGCTTTATTATCGATCTTAATTGCAAATTATCAGATTCTAAAAGATTCTCCGTTTTATATGTCTCATCCCAACGAGTATCATTCGCTTCAAGATCAGGACGTACGATTACCTTACCGTTCTTATCTATTAAAAGTGCATACCCCTTCTGCCCAACCTGAGTACTTACGATCTTTTCATTCATTACATTCATTGTAACATCCACTTCTAAAACCCCTGCTAAATTCCCAAGACCATCATAAAAAGGCTTTGCATAAGTTACTATAAGTTCTTTCGTGGCTGCATGAATATAAGGGTCAGTCCAAATTCCGGAATTATGTTTCACGGCTGCTTTATACCAATCTCTCTTGCGGGGATCATAGCTGTCGTCAAATCCGGTCATCCAGGGATAGGACAGAATAACTCCTGAAACAGTACCAATATAAATAGAATCTATATTCCCATCATTCTCTGTGATAGGAACAAAAATCTCAGTCATGTGATTTAGTAATTTTATTTCTTTCTTGACAGATGATAATGAAACCCCGGGAGATAACTTATATGCACATACAACAGATTTATCAGGGGGTTCATGCTTGTCAGAGTAAATAGAACAGGGTTTACCTTGATTTGGGTTACTTAAAAGCTCTTCGGCATAAGCGGTCATAATATGTACTTCATTCTCAACTTTATACAAATGATGGCTGCTGATATCTGATTGATCTTGAACTAGTTGAGATAAATAACGCCGAGTTTGATCGTTCATGGCTTCGAAACTATCATGAATAGCTTCATCACCTAATTTAGAACTGCTGTCTATGGAGTATTTCCCAAGGTTATAAATGTTTACTAAAGATAAAATAGAAAATAGTATCATAGTCAATAAGGAAAGTCCAAGAAGTGCTGACAAAATCTTGGACTTAATACGATGCTTTATCTTTGGAGTTTCTTCAAATGTCATGCTTATCCAATGTTATGACTTTAGTGTATTATCTACATAATATATAATGAACCAACAAACTTAATATTCGTCCTGGATATTTATATGATCAGTTAAACCGGTCATCTGCAAAACTTCCAAAACCATTTCATTCGGCTTGATCACATATAATCGGGAATCTGGTGCAACCTTCTGCTTGGAATAAATCAAAACCCGTAAACCGGAACTGGCAATGTATTCCAGATCATTAAAATAAAATATTATATTCTTAATCTCCTCTGCTGAATAACCCTTCAGTTCATCTAATAATTGATTGGCACTTGCAACTCCTAAAGTACCTGAAACACGGATTTTTAAGTCCGGTGAGTCATAGTCAATTGAGAAATTCTTGTCCATTTAAACCTTATGTCTAATTTTAGGTTTCAAATAAAAAATTATAGCACTTTTTGGTAAACAAGTCAATTGATTTTTAACAGAAGTTTCACCATTTTTTTTACTATATTAATAT
>DAOVMD010000019.1 GCA_030630935.1 Candidatus Mcinerneyibacteriota bacterium
ATAAATTCCTTTGAACGCACATCAGTCCCTACGGGACTGTTCTGTTTTTTTGCATTTTAACCCAGCAATGAATTGCTGGGCTACTATCACTTTATCCCTACGGGATAAAAAATAAAATCAAAATGGTCTTTTTAAATAATCTACGTATATTAATATTGAATTTTATTCATAAAAGTCAACCATTTACCGGTCTCCTTTTATCTTGCCAATAACCGTTGATAATTGTTAATTGATAAACCATTCTCAAGCAACTTTGTTGCTTGATCAGAGAACAGATATCAGAGAGTAGAGAACAGTTGTTTTCTAGTTCGTAGAGACGTGCCACGGCACGTCTCTATAATATGTATACCTAATGATTACAAGTCTCTTTAAAGTCTCCAGATACGCTTCTTTATCGCTTCACTATACGGGATCTCCTCTCTTCGTTCGTCAACCTGCTGAAGAATAATGTTTTTTCTTTTTTTGTTTTGTTTTTTCCTCAGTGTTCTCCGTGTCCTCAGTGGTGAAATATTTTTTGCATTCATTAGAACCTTTAAGCAACAAATGCTTTAGACAATTATAAACAATTTAAATAAGCCACTTATAAGTCTCTTAAAAGTCTCCCGATGTGAAAATCGGGATTTCCTCCCTTCGGTCGTCAACCTGCTAAAGCAATTTTTCTTTCTCTTGTTTTTTTAGTTCTCGTTAGTTTTTTAATAGGGAACCCTACGTGCGGTGCCATGCATCGTACATGGTGCATGGGTTCCTTACTCTTAAGTTCTCCCGATGCGCTTCGCGTTACGGGATCTCCTCTTGATAATCGTCGACCTGCTAAAGAAATATTTTTTGCATTCAATCGCTTTCATAAGCAACCAAGGTTCTAAACAAATATAACAAAATTTTAATAATTTATTATAAGTCCCGTCCAGTCTCCCGATGAGAAAATCGGGATTTCCTCCCTTCGGTCGTCAACCTGCTGAAGCAATTATTCTCTTTGTTTATTTATTATTTATTTTTATTTTACTGTGGGATTAACAGTTGTGTGTAAATTATTTCAAAACAAAAATACCATAATATCTTTTTTTATCATTATCTTTTAAAATTGATATCCCAAGTTGCTTTAAGTCTGAGCTAAGAAATTGTTTATCAGAGATCAGGTCTTCTGAATTTATAAACGTGAAAAATAAAAAGTTTAAAGACTCTTCATATCCCTTCTCCAGAAGAACTTCATTAACATAACCATTAAAGTCCTTTAAAAAAGTTTCTTCTCCATTAGTAACAAGTTTTTCCTTAAGTGCATCTGCAATTTGAGATAGTCCGTAGTATTCAATAATAATTTTTTTATTATTATCGGATCTTTTTTTGTTGAGTTTTTTAAGGAATTCACTCTTTACTATTTCAGAATCTAAAAACGGCTTAGCTTCCCCGAATATTTGTGTTATATAAAGGTATCCATCATCGCCCTTTGTAATTCCAATTCCAATTACATTATAATCAGGGTCAAGGATATTTTTCCTGTGCCCTGGTGAATTCATTAAACTTTCTTCTCCTTCCTCAATACTTTTAGCCTTACTTAGATTTTCGCCAATACTAGAAAACACATAATTATCATAATCAAACCAAGCTTCTAATCGATCACTTACAGAACCATATAATGGTGATATATGGTTAATATCTCCTTCTTCAGCCATCTCCTTACTATGGTTCCTGGCAAGATCATTTAGACCCGGAAGTGTTTTTAAAGATGTACGGTTAAATCGTTTCCTGTCTTTATTAACAAGTTTTATCATTTTCTCTTCAGGAAATAAATGATTAAATTTAAATTGTTTTGATGGTGATTTTGATTCAGGACGAGTAATAGAAGTTTGAACATATATATCAAAAATATTTGTTGGTTCCGGACCACGATCAGTTTCTAAAACTACTTCAAATGTATATACTCCTTTCTTCCGAAACCGGTCATAGTCAATTTCTATTGTTGAACCGAATTGCTTGACTTCAATCTCGTCAACTGTCCCGGAGGGTAGGGTAACAAAGATTTTCGGGTTTTTATAAGTATAATGATCAAGAATCTCTCCTTGAAAATTAAATCGATCATAAAGTTCATATTCATTCTTAGATAACTTTATCTCAACGGTCTTCTTTGATAATAAATAATATGTATAATAATATTTTTTGAATTTTATTACAGAAAAACCTATCCTATTAAATTTAGCCCGGGATATATTTTTATCTTCCTTGAAATTTTTAGAGATCTGAGATTCCCGGTTTGTAATGAACATGGCGACATAAACTGATGGGATAATATCGGAAAACTTATTCTTAAGAAAAAAGTAATGTAATTTTTCCTTACTAAGCTCAATTTTTGCACCCTTCTTTATTCCGCCGTGAGTCTTTAAATAATCATGAAGATAATCAAAAGCAACTTTATTTAATATGGTATCTTCAAGAAGCTGTGCTTGGGAATTCTTTACTCTTTGCTCATTAATGATTTTTATAATCTTTGGTCTTACCGGTTTAAACTCAGTAAAATCAGAATGAACATGATATGATAATAACAAGAGGAAGGATATTAATAATATTAAATTTCTTTTCAACTTTTTCTCTTCCCTTTTGATTTTTGAGTTTTCTTTTTCTTGAGTTGTAACCTATGACCAAGTTTCTCTTCTTTTACTTTCAAATAATGAATATTTTCTTTATTCGGTTTTATTATAATTGGAATCACTTTTGTGATTTTTAAATTAAATGCTTCTAAACCAATGACTTTTTTAGGATTATTAGTCATCAAATGAATCGTTGTTAAACCAAGGTCTTCAAGGATTTGAGCACCAATTCCATAATTACGTAAATCGGGTTTAAAGCCAAGTTTAATATTCGCTTCAACTGTATCAAGACCCTTATCCTGAAGATGATATGCTTTTAATTTATTCGGTAAACCAATACCTCTTCCTTCCTGACGCATATATAATACCACGCCTCTCTTTGCTTCATTAATCATAAATAAAGCTTTATCTAATTGCTGTCCGCAATCACACCTTAAGGAACCCAATGCATCTCCTGTGAGACATTCAGAATGAACTCGTACAAGAACATTCTTTACACCTTTTATTTTTCCCTTTACGATTGCAAGGTGATGCTCCTGTTCGTCTTTTGACATGTATAAAACACCTGTAAAATTTCCATATTTTGTTGGCAGTTTGAATGTGGCAACCCGTTTTATTAGTTTCTCCTTTTTATGCCGATAAGAAATCAAATCCTTAATTGAAATTATTTTCAAATGATGTTTCTTTGCAAATTTAACCAGGTCAGGTAATCTCGCCATTGTTCCGTCATCTTTCATGATTTCACAAATTACTCCTGACGGTTCGAGTTCTGCCAGAGTTGCAAGATCAATTGCCGCTTCTGTATGACCTGCTCTTCTCAATACTCCACCTGAAACTCCTACTAAAGGAAAAATATGTCCAGGTCTAATTAAATCCTTCGCCTTATATTTTTTTGAAACTAATACTTTAACAGTTTTGGCTCTATCAAATGCTGAGATACCCGTTGTAACACCATTTTTTGCGTCCACACTAATCGTATATGCTGTTTTCCTCTGGTCTTGATTATAATTACACATAGGTCCTAACTTTAATTCCCTTGCACGATCAATTGTAATTGGAACACAGATAAGACCTCTTCCAAATTTTGCCATGAAGTTTACCAGGGCAGGTGTAACCTTTTCAGAAGCGAAGATCAGGTCTCCTTCATTTTCTCGATCTTCATCATCTACAACAATTACTAACTTGCCTGATTTGATATCCTTAATTGCATCGGATACTTTATTGAATTTCATTAACCCTCCTTATAAAGTAAATCTTTCAATATATTTCCCAATTATATCATTTTCAATATTCACATGCTGTCTGGGTTTTAAATATTTTAAATTAGAATTTTCAATTGTATGTTTAATAATATTTACACTAAACTCGGTTTTCCTGATCTCGGCAATTGTTAAACTGATTCCATCAATTGCAACTGAACCTTTTTGAACAATATATCTTAGAATATTAGAGTCTGCTGCTACAGTTAATATTCGTTCATTTCTTTTGGAAACAAAACTCTTTACCTTTCCGGTTCCATCAATATGACCCTGAACAATATGACCATCTAAACCACGGTTCAGACGGAGTGCTTTTTCTAAGTTTAAAAACTTTCCCGGTTTCCAATCAGGGATTGTAGTTATCTTTTCTGTCTCAGGCATATATTCAACTGTGAATTCCTTCTTTAAAAATTTTATCAATGTTAAACAAATTCCATTCACTAAAATACTATCTCCAAGTTGAACATCCATTAAAAAATCTTTAGAACCAAGACTAATTACTAATTGATTCATTGTGGATCTCTTTTCTCTTCTCTTTAACTTTCCAAGTACCTCAACAATTCCTGTAAACATAAAAATTTCTACTCCTTTTTTTACTTAGATTTATTATATCATAAAATTACAAAAGAATAAAGTAAAAAATTTCAAGGGACGGTGCTCCCATTTTGTCCCATTTATATTTATAATTATCCTTATATTGTAATTTATAAATCTGATTGATTTTTAAAGTAAACATAATAATGGGACAAAATGGGAGCACCGTCCCTCAAAAAAAAAGCCCCGCTAAAAAGCGGGGCTTATATGAAACATTAGTAAAGGGGAGTGGTTTAATACATTCCACCCATTCCGCCCATTCCACCTGGAGGCATAGCCGGCATACCGCCGCCTTTATTTTCTTCAGGTTTGTCAGTAATTAGAACTTCTGTAGTGAGCATTAATGCAGAGATTGAAGCAGCATTCTGAAGTGCTGATCTTGCAACTTTAGCAGGATCAATTACTCCGGCTTTTAAAAGATCTTCAAATTTATCAGTTAAAGCATTATAGCCAACGTTTCCTTTTTCATGTTTTAACTTCTCAACAATAATTGCACCTTCTCTACCGGCATTAATTGCAATTTGTCTTGAAGGTTCTTCGAGTGCTCTTCTAATAATATTGATTCCGATTACAAAATCAGACTCGAAATATTCTTCTTTAATTTTTCTGGCATCTTTATTAAGTACAGAGATAGCTTTTAAGAAAGTGATACCGCCACCGGGAATGACTCCTTCTTCAACGGCTGCTCTAGTTGCTGATAAGGCATCTTCAACTCTTGCCTTTTTCTCTTTCATTTCTGTTTCTGTTGCTGCTCCAACTTTAATTACTGCAACACCCCCGGCTAATTTTGCTAATCTTTCCTGCAGCTTTTCCTTATCATAATCAGATGTGGATTCTTCAATCTGTTTTTTAATCTGAGCAATTCTTTTTTCAACTGCTGCTTTATTAGTTTTGCTATCCTGCTGAATAACAGTGTTATCCTTGTCAATTTTAATTTTCTTGACAGTACCTAACATCTCAACAGTTGTATTCTCTAATTTGAATCCTGTTTCTTCCGTAATGACAGTTGCTCCTGTTAAGATTGCAATATCTTCAAGCATTGCTTTTCTTCTATCCCCAAATCCTGGTGCCTTAACGGCTGCAACCTGAAGTGCACCTCTTAATTTATTAACAACTAAGGATGCTAATGCCTCGCCCTCAATATCTTCTGCAATGATCACAACAGGTTTTCCCTGCTCAGAAACTTTCTGAAGAATAGGGAAGATATCTTTCATATTAGCAATTTTTTTGTCATGAATTAAGATGCTTGCATTTTCATAAACAGTCTCCATTCTCTCTGCATCTGTAACAAAATATGCAGATAAATAGCCTCTGTCAAATTGCATTCCTTCAACTATTTCATGGGTTGTTTCAATACCCTTTGCCTCTTCAACAGTAATTACACCTTCTTGTCCGACAACATCCATTGCCTCAGCAATCAATGACCCTATCTCGGGGTCATTATTAGCAGAAATCGCTGCAATAGCTGCAATCTCTTCTTTGCTTTTTATCTTCTTGGACATTGATTTAATCTTTTCTACAACCGCTTCTACTGCAACTTCAACTCCTTTCTTGAGGAACATAGGATTTGCTCCGGCTGTTACATTGCGGATACCTTCTTTAATTATAATCTCTGCAAGAATTGTTGCGGTGGTTGTTCCATCACCTGCAATATCATTTGTTCTTGTTGCAACTTCCTTTACAAGCTGTGTTCCCATATTTTCAAATGGATCTTCCAGATCAATTTCCTTCGCAACAGTTACACCGTCTTTTGTGATTAATGGTGCACCGAATTTCTTGTCAATTACGACATTTCTTCCTTTTGGTCCAAGAGTAATTTTAATTGCTCGTGCAAGCTTTTCTACTCCCTTCCGAATCTTTTCTCTGGCTTCATCATGATACATGAATTCCTTTGCCATTTTTGCCTCCTTTTGTTATTAGAAATTGTTAGCACTCGTTAAGGTTGAGTGCTAAAAGTGTTATCATACAATATTTTTCCCGCAATTTCAAGTCTTTTTTTTGAAAATTAAAAATTTATTTTAGAAAGGGTTTGATTAAGGAAAGAGTTATTGAGGAGGAAATCTTTAATTGGGGTATTATTTTCAGGGTATAATAGCTTAGGTTCAAGCTCGAGTAGGGGAATTAAGACGAATAATCGTTTGGTGAATTCAGGATGCGGGATAATCAATTCGTGAGAATTCAAGACGATTTCATTAAAAAGAATTATATCAATATCAATTATTCTGTCCTGGAATATTTCGGATATCTTCTCTGATCTTCCCATTTCTTTTTCAATTGACTTAAGAATAGTTAGCAATTCGTTCGGTTGTTTTGGAGTTACAATTTTAATTACCCCGTTATAAAAAAAGTTTTCTGATTCAAATCCAACAGGAGTTGTCTTATATATAGATGAGATAATAATTTCAGATGCTTTTGTTTTTTCATTAATTTTCTTAATGGCATTTTTTAAGTTGAGTTTTTTATCACCAAGATTTGAACCGATACTAATATAAACTGAATTCATTTTATCAGATTTTTTAAAAATTAATATATTAAAGAAATAATCATTTTTAATTTATGCGGATAAGTATTTTAATTAATTAGATATATCCTTTTGCAATTTCAATATAATGTTCAGCAGAATATTTCAAGAGTTCTTTTTCTTTTTCAGTAAGTTCTCTTTTAACTTTTGCAGGGATTCCTAATACCAGAGTTCCCGGGGGTATTTTTGCACCTTCAGTAACTAATGCACCAGCACCAATGATACTATATTCACCTATTTCAGCTCCATTCAGGATAACTGCCCCCATTCCTATAAGAGCAAAATCTTCAATTGTACAACCATGTAGAATTGCATTATGTCCAACAGTCACATATTTACCAATTATAAGGGGGAAAGTTCCGGTATCCACATGCAAAGAAGAGAGTTCCTGAATATTTGTTCCCTTCCCGATTGTGATATAATTTACATCACCTCTTACGACAGAATTGAACCAGATTGACGCATCTGCAGCTATTTTTACATCACCGGCAATAATTGCCCCTTCCGCAATAAACGCAGATGGGTGAATGATAGGAGTTTTTCCTTTATATGATATTAACATTTCCCTTCACTTTTTTATTTACCTTGAGAAATAATTTCCTTTAATTTTTTATTTGTATCACGTAGTCTAATAAGTACAGCTTTCAACATTGTTGAGAGTACTTTATTCGCAAGGAATGGCCGTTCCTGTGTAATCTTATCAAAGTCCTTTTTTCTTAGAATTAAAACTTCGCAATGGTCTATGCTTATAACGGAAGCAGAGTGCAGTCGACCATCTAAGAAGCTCATCTCCCCGAAGAAGTTTCCGGTTTCAAGATCAACAATATGTGTTGGTTCCTTTCCCGGGATATTCAGCATGATTTTAACTTTCCCTGATGAGATAAGAAAAAGACTTCGAGTAATCTGATTTTCCCGTAATATGGTCTCCTTAGGATTAACAGTTTGAAAGTCAAGGTACTTTGTCAGGAATTCCATCTCATCTTCAGAGAGATTTTTAAAAATTTCAACTACTTTTATTTTATTAATATCATCTATCATACTGTAACTCCTGAGTTACCTTGTTATATAATTAAGTGAGAAAGCATATTGCGGTTTAAAACCATCTCTTTCCGATTTATATACAATTGTAACTCCAATATAATTGTTTCCTGAAATTTTAAAGTTCCCACCTAATCCTGCAGAGAATAGGGCATCATTATAACCTAAGCAAGCCATTAAATCTCCCATTGAGTATTCAACTCCGAAATGAGCTATACTTTTTTCCTCAGCTCTCTTAGAAAGTTCCAGTGAAGTCCTCCAACTTTTATCAATTTTATAGCTTACTCCAAATTGAGTTAACATAGGTACTTCTTCCTCATATCCGGAGTCCCAGGAGAATGTTTCAGAAATATCTCTGAAGACTAAACTGGCTTTTAATTTTTCTTCAACTCCATATAGAATTCCGAAATCGAATCCGAACGAATCAGCTTGATTCTCTCTGAAATTTTGTTGAAGCATCTTTAGATTTAATCCGGCTGCCCATTGTGATGAGAATTTATAACCAACTGAAAAAGCAGTAACAGTTGAAGTGATATTAAATGTTCCGGTTGCGAATGCGATTTCATCATGTCCTACAATATCATCGATTACATACTGCATCAGGTAACCACCGACTGCTAATCTTTTTGTGACCGGTGATGCATAACTCAGAAACATATAAGATCTATCAAGGTCCATCATTGCATAATAGATTTCTCCAAAACTTCCATGCAGCTGAACAATTCCCGCAGGATTATAGAATGTTGCGCTGGAGTCATCTGCAATACTTGAAAATGCTCCGCCCATTGCCAAACCACGTCCTCCCGGGGTATAGGTCAAGTAGTGAGCCGGTTCAATATATTCTGCAAATAACATTGTAGAAGATATTGCTAAAACTGCTAATATTAAATAAAATTTGATTCTTTTCATGATACACTCCTTATTCTGCTTTAACAGCTTTAATAACCCTTTCACCATCCGGGCCTTCAAGTTTAATAAAATAAACATTATTTCCATAACCGGTAGCATCCCAGATAATAGAATTGTTCTGACCGGCCTTTGCATCAACTGAGAAATCATCTATCTTATTTAAACGATCATCGTAAATTGTTACTTTTACAGATTGGTTGCTGTTTACCGTGAAGATGATCGTGGTTTTTCTTTTAAATGGATTTGGGAAGTTATATGCATTCGTGAGGTTATAAACTTGATCGGGTTTTGCAGCTAATAATGCTCTATAAGCATCTATTCTCCCGTCACCATACATATCGTCCCTTCCGGAATCACCTAAGTCAATTGCAGAGATTTGAAGGATGTAGCGAACTGATTCAGGACTGGTTGCTCCTCTTGCAATGACAAGAGCTCCGACTCCTGCAGCATGTGGGCATGACTGTGAAGTCCCGCCCATCCAATAGAACGCGTCAGCAGGATAGGTAGATAAAATTAGATTCTCAGTTGGGGGTGAGTCCCCGCCCGGAGCGACAATATCCAGATTATCTCCCCAGTTTGAATAATCAGTTTTTATATCATGTTTTGTTACTGCACCAACAGAAATTACCTGTTGATATGCAGCCGGGTAAGCAACTGCAGGTTCACCGTCATTTCCTGAAGATGCAAACATAGCGACTTTGTTATTATAAGCATGAGCAATTGCATCTTTAATAGGACCTTCAGGTGAAGGGGTATAAGCGACACCATCAATAACCGGCCAGCCTAAGCTCATATTAATAACATCGGCTCCCTGGTTAGTAGCCCAGACAATTCCATCTGATAAAGTATAAGAATCTCCGGAACCGGTATGATCAAGAACCTTTACAGGTAGAAGAGAACAATCATGAGCAACTCCTGAAACCCCGTATCCGTTATTGGTAACTGCTGCAATAATTCCGGCAACATGGGAACCATGTCCTTCATCATCTTCTGCAATGAAATCACTATTTACTGAATCATAACCACTGCTATAAATGTTAGCGACCAGGTCAACATTATCAAGATCAATTCCGGTATCCAGTACTGCAATTAAAATGGAAGAATTACCGGTCTCAAGATTCCAGGCAGTCGGCATATTAATCTGTCTCATCCCGTGTTGATAATTCCAATAAGTATCATTGGGAATTAAATGCTTATGACAGATATAATTATATCCTGAATATTTAACATCAGGATGTACCCCAAGTCTTTTAACTTCAAAAGGAACGGCTCGCGTTTCTTCAATCGTGAAAAGATAATAATCAATAAACGGACTCTTCTTCTTCAATTTCAAATTATTCTGAGTCATGAACTCTTGAAGAGCCTTAGCTGATTTCTGTGTATGAAATTTAATAATTACTTCACCCTTTCGATAATCATAATAAGGCTCAGCCTTTTCTGCGAAACTAAGAAGGTTGAATATAAATAGAGTTACAAGCACCAATAGAAAAATTCTCTTGTTTCTCATGTTTTTTCTCCTTTTTGTTTTTAAGGATATTTCTTTTTTATTATATAAGATTATTCAGCAATTGTCAAGAAAAAAAAGAAGGCTGGAGCAATATTTAAATCATGAGTCCTTGACTCGTTCCCGGGAGTGAATTGTTAATCGTGAGAAGTAACCAGTTTAAAGGAAAAAAAAACAAGTATTTTACTTGACAACAAGCATCAAATTGTGTTATTATATTTAGGAAATATTATAAATTTTTAATTATAATATACAAGGAGGAAAAGATGATCCCCAAAAACCAAATATTTATTTTAATATTATTAATTTTGTTTATTTTTTCAGGTTCTATTTTTGGTGGCGAGATTTCGTCAGAACTTGATAGTTATATAAATTTGAAATCACGATCTGATGAACTGATCCCAATTGTCATTCATATGAAGGAGAAGCTTGATGTAAAGTCAATGTCAACCGATTTACGGAATCAGAGCGCAAGCAAGCAATTTATCCATAAACAAATTATTACTTCACTTCAATCCATTGCGAAGAATTCACAGCATGAGATTATATCAATAATTGAGAAGGAGATTCAAATTGGTAATGCAAAAGACCTGACAACTTTTTGGGTATTCAATGGTATGACCCTTGAAGCAACTCCTTCCCTGATAAAGCAGCTTGCTTCACTTGAATCTGTCGAGTTAGTCCGAGAGCAGTTAGAGATTCATCTTATAAACGATAAATTTTATTCAATTCCCCCTGCAAAGACCCGAGCCGAAGTAAAGGATTTTGGAGTTAAGCAGATTAAAGCTGATCAGATGTGGGCACTTGGTTACAGGGGTGATGGAATAATTGTAGCAAATTTTGATACGGGAGTAAATTTAAATCATAAGGATTTAAGCGGGAAATGGTTAGGTAATACGAAACCGGCCTCAGAATGCTGGTTTGATCCATGGTCAAATACTTCACAACCAGTTGATGGCGGGACAAACACCTGGCAGCATGGAACTCATACAATGGCAACTATAATCGGTGATGATGTTTCCGGAGGAGTTCATTATGGAGTTGCACCAAATGCAAAATGGATAGCTGCCCGTATGTTCAGTTATGACGGGAATGCAAGTGAAACCAACACTATAAAATGTTTTCAATGGCTCGCAGATCCTGATGGTAATCCTGCAACAAATACTGATGTTCCGCACATTTGTAATAATTCCTGGGGTGCCACGAATCCTTATACAGGTGCAGGCGTCTGTAACAGCGGATATTATACTTATATCGATAACTGTGAAAACCTTGGAATCGTTTTATTATTTTCAGCTGGAAATAATGGTGAGTACGGTTCAAAAACAATTGGATCACCTGCATCCAGAATAACAACTTACCTAAATGCTTTTTCGATAGGCGCGACCGATTCTTCAAGGAATATCGGGAGTTTCTCATCACGTGGTCCATCAACCTGTGATGGTTCCACAATTAAACCGGAAGTTTCAGCACCTGGTGTTCAAGTTTGGTCAGCAGACGGGTCATCCACTAACGGTTATAAATATGGTGACGGGACTTCAATGGCTTGTCCGCACGCGGCCGGTGCAGCGGCATTATTACTTCAATATAAACCAGATGCCACAGTTATAGAGATTAAAAAGGCATTATATTATACAGCGACCTATGGGTATAATCAGCATGGTGAGGATAATAATTTTGGACGCGGAATCATTGATGTTATGGCTGCCAAAGATTATCTGCAACCGGTTGCTGATCCAAATATTGATTATGTCTCAAAATATATCGATGACTCGTCAGGGAATAGTAATAATTATGCTGATCCCGGGGAGTCCATAAAAATTCAAGTTACACTGAAAAATACCGGTTCTAATGCAGCAAGTATTTCCGGTGTATTATCATCAACCGATCCTTATGTTACAATTTCTGATAGTAGTTCAACATTTCAGGATATTTCCACTAATTCAACAGGGACAACAAATTTCCCACATTTCTCAGTTTCGATAGATGGTGGTTGTCCATTAGGTCATGTAATTCAATTTACATTAAACATCACCTCGAATGGCGGGAGTTATAATACTTCAAAATCTTTCTTCATTCAAGTTGGTACACCAACTGCCAACACACATAATTCAACAGATACCCCAATTGCAATTCCCGATAATAACACAACTGGGATTACAAGTAATTTGGATTTAAGTAATGTTGGAACAATTGCAGATATAAATATTTATTTAAATATTACACATACATATATAGGAGATTTAAAGATAACCTTAATCTCTCCGGAAGGAACCCCGATTGTTCTCCATAATAAATCAGGTGGTGGAACAGATAATATTGTTGGATGGTATGACACTGATAAACCGGAAGATGGTCCCGGAAAATTAGATGATTTAGTTGGAGAGAATGGTTCCGGTAACTGGCGTATAGCAATTACAGATACAGCAGGTCAGGATACCGGTCAATTGAATTCATGGAAATTAGAGATTACATCTTATGGTCAGCCAACCGATTCAATTCCGCCTTCCGATATCTCAAATCTTTCAGCAGTCTCGGGAACAGTGGAAGGAACAGTAAAGTTAACCTGGACTTCTCCGGGTGATGACGGCAACTCAGGTCAGGCAGCAAAATATATTTTAAAATATAATACAGTATTAATAACTTCCGGAAACTGGAACAGCTCCAGTGAGGTAACCGGATTACCTACACCAAAAACTGCCGGTGGTTCAGAATCAATTACTTTATCCGGGTTGACACCGGGGCAACTTTATTATTTTGCACTTAAAACAGAGGATGAGATTCCGAATACCTCGGGCTTGTCAAATGTTCCTTCTGCAGCAGCCAAGCAGGCTGCGCCAATTCTTTTAGTAGATGATGATAATGGCGGAACAGTTGAAACATATTATACGTCGTCATTAGATGCAGGAGCTTATGTTTATGATACCTGGAGTGTGAAAGATTCCGGCAGCCCTGATTCATCAAAACTGCAATCTTATCAGTATGTAATCTGGTTCACGGGAGGTGATTATCAGACTACCTTAACAACCACAGATGAGAATAATTTAAAATTGTATTTAAATAATGGCGGTCGTTTATTCCTTGTTAGTGATGATTACCTTTATCAGATTACCGGTGGTACAGATGGGAATTTAACCCAGGACTTTCCAAAGAATTATTTGAAGATTGATTCATGCGATAATGATGTCGGGGATAGTTATGAAACGACTGCAAATGGTGTTGGTGGTGACCCTATTAGTAACGGTTTGAATTTAACTATTAACGCAAGTTCACCGATTACAAATTATGCCGATGCAATTTTCAGTTCAACTGCTGATGTAATATTTAATAATAGCAAACCCGAACCTTGCGGTTTACGATATGATAACGGAACATATCGTGTTGTCACACTTGTATTTCCATTTGAAAATATCTCAAGTTCCACAAACCGAAATACTCTGATGAATAAAGTATTAACCTGGCTTCAGAATGGTGGAGGTGCATCAGATACAACTGCTCCGGCAGCCGTTTCCAATCTTAATGCTGTACAGGGAACCACATCAGGTGAGATTGTTCTAACATGGACAGCACCTGGTGACGATGGTAATTCAGGTCAGGCAGCAGAATATATAATTAAATATAATACAACTGCAATTTCTGAGTCAAACTGGAATTCTTCAAGTGATATTTCAGGGGAACCTACTCCAAAGACTGCAGGGTCAGGAGAGACACTTACGATTTCAGGATTTACTCCGAATGAAAGTTATTACTTTGCAATTAAAACGAAAGATGAGGTTCCTAATATTTCAGCGGTTTCAAACTCTCCTTCTGTAACAGCGCCCGGTTCTCAAAATTCCGGTGAGTATCATAGTGCAGATACTCCAAAATCCATTCCGGATAATAATACAACCGGTGTTGAGACCTATATTCCCGTAATTGAAAGTTACACAATTTCTGAAATTGAAATATATCTAAATATCAAGCATACATATCGCGGCGATCTTAGGGTAACATTGAAGTCTCCAGCCGGTACAGTAGTAACCTTACATAATCGTGGTGGCGGCTCAGCGGATAACCTTGTCGGGTGGTATGCGACTGAGGTAACCCCATCAGGACCAGGCTCTCTTAATGACTTTATTGGTGAGAATTGTAATGGGAACTGGTACCTGAATGTTGATGATAATTATTCACAGGATACCGGAACAATTGATGAATGGGTAATTAAAATGAAATACAATACAGGTGTTGTTAGTGATGGTACTCCGCCAGCTGATATTACAAACTTGACAGCGTATAAAAATTCGGATAGTTCAGTTACCTTAAAATGGACTTCTCCGGGTGACGATGGTAATACCGGTACAGCAGATCATTATGTCATAAAACATAATACTGTTAATATAACTGATTCAAACTGGACATCTTCATCTTCTCTTTCGGGATTACCCGCTCCTTCAGCTCCGGGGTCACAAGAGCAGTTGATAGTAAATAGCTTGTTAACCGGAACAACATATTATTTTGCAATCAAGACTTATGATGAAGAGGATAATTATTCAGGATTATCGAATGTCGCGTCGTATTATTTATCTCCACCTGCTCCGGAAATTACAATTCTTTTAGTCGAAGACGCAAATTCGAGTTCAGTTAATACCATATATACTAATGCATTAGATGCAAAAGGTTATACGTATGATACCTGGGATACTTCCGGTTCGGGGTCACCATCCGCAGCAACCTTGAAAAATTATTCAGTAGTAATCTGGTTTACAGGTGCTGACTCTACGACAACTTTAAGCCCTGCTGATGAAACAAACTTGAAATCATATTTAAACGCTCATGGTCATTTATTCTTTATCAGTCAGGATTATTTCTATGATTTAATGGGTGACCCAGCTGGTTCTGTTTCTATCTCTAATGATTTCATTAATAATTACTTACATATTTCACATGTAGATAATGATGTCGATTCTCCAAGAAAAGATATGCAGTATGGCCTAAACAATGACCCGATCTCTGATAGTGTAGTTGTTAGTATTGGAGGAACTCCCATTACAAATTATTCTGATTCATTTACGAAAACAGACGGGGTGGATTCCTTTGCTGTAACC
>DAOVMD010000096.1 GCA_030630935.1 Candidatus Mcinerneyibacteriota bacterium
GGAACGTCTGTGCTACGCTTGTCGCAGGACTTTAATCTATAAAGCAACAGTTCTCGGTTCTCTGATATCTGTTCTCTGTTCAAGCAACAGAGTTGCTTGAGAATAGCAGGTTGACGACCGAAGGGAGGAAATCCCGATAGAGAATCGTATCGGGAGACTTTAAAGGGACTTGTAATTGACTTACTTATGGAGTTTATATTTGTTTTAATATGATGTTCTTTTCTAACAGTCCTGAAAGGACTGATGGTAGTAGCCCAGCAATTCATTGCTGGGTTATAATGTAAAAAGACAAGAACAGTCCCGTAGGGACTGATGTTGGTTCAAAGGAATTTATTCCTGTGAATAATTATCTAAACAAGTTATGTTCAAATATATTAATATAATATTTTTTGCATCTTTTTCTATTAATAATTCATTATTATATATTATCGGGACTGAAGTCCCTCCTTGTACATCTGTCCCTACGGGACAGTGGGTATATGGGGGGAATCACTACCCAGCAATGAATTGCTGGGCTATTATTATTAGTCCCTACGGGACTGTAAGGTTTTTGTTCTCTATTCCGCTAACTCCTTAATAAAACATGCCCTGACCATAAGAAACAAAAAAAAAACATAATAAAAATGAGAAAAGCATCATTTAAATCGGAGATTTAAGTGATGCACTCCATATAGTATCAAATGCTTATAATCCTTAGTCTTGATCTCAATTATCTTTTCTTTGTTTATCTATAAAACGACTGCTTTCTGTTCTCTGTTATCTGCTTTCTGTTATGTGAATTTATCCCTTGCAATTATCTTGATTTTGTAGTATAATATTTTCATTAAGATGAAGAGAAAAAGATGGAAAAATCTAAAGTAAAAAAGAGTAAAGCGAAAAAGAGAAAAGAGAAGGGATGGTTTTTTAAAGCCTTTGTTTTATTTGGGCTAATACTTATATTCCTAATTTACTTTGTAGAGATTAGAATTGAGAAGAAATATGGTTATATAGATGAAACGGGGAAGTTTGTTATTGAAGCCCAATTTGATTATGTTGGAGACTTTATTGAGGGATTTGCTGATGTTGAAATAAATAATAAATGTTTTTTTATAGATAGAACAGGACAACCTGTAGTAAATATCAAATGTGACTATTGTTTAAAAAAAGGTATATTCGGAACAAGAATAATATCTAAAAATGGTAAATATGGGTTGATAGATAAGAAGGGAAAAAGAATTTTAGAATCTATCTATGATGAAATAGAATCAATAGGAACTATTGAGCTTCCTTTAGGAGAATCTCCAATAGTATTATTGTGGAGAAATAATAAGATGGGTTTTTTTAATAGAAAAACCAATAAGCTTGTTAAATGTTCTTATAATTATGTAAGTGGACATTCTATGTATTGGAGTTATTCATCTATAGCTGTTGAGAAAGATACTGGTTGGGGAATTATAGATTTTTCGGAAAAAGTTATTGTTCCATGCATTTATAATTCTGCAAGAGTTTTTAATGATGAATATTTTATTTGTTATCTGAAAGACAAATCAATAGTCTTTAATAAAAAGGGTGAGATTCAATTTTCATTTAAAGAAGCTAACATAGAATATGTTAAGGATGGGGTGTTTTTGCTAATTACCAACTGTTTAAAAGGTCATAAATTAGATGAGATTGGTAAGGAGGGGTGTAAATATGGCTTGATAGATAAAACTGGTAAGATTATACTTGAACCCAAATATGACGATATTTCTTATTTTAATCAAAATGGAATAGCAAGAGTAAATATTGGTGGGACCTGGGATCCTTTTTCACTTCGTGGAGGACAATGGGGATTTATAAATAAAAAAGGAGAAGTCGTTCTTGAACCAAAATATGTTTATATTGGTTTTTTTAGTTCCGATGGTTATGCAAGAATTAATTTATCCGGATTGGAAAGCAGAGATCGTATACATGGTGGTAAATGGGGAATCATAGATGAACATGGAAAAATAATAATCAACCCGATTTATGATAATATTGTGTTTTACTCTAAAAACGGTAATAAGAAGGATTATTATTGTAAAGGTTATGATAAAATCAATTATTTTTATAAAGGAATGATCTGGATTAAGAAAGGGGATAAATACGGTGTTATAAATAAGAAAGGTGATGTTATAATTCCGTTTAAATTCGATTCATTCAAATCATTTAATAAGAAGGGGATATCAGTAGTTGAGGTCAATGGAAAATTTGGGTATATTGACGAGAAAGGGAAGTATATAATTAAACTATCTTATGATCACGCTGAAAATTTTGATGAGAATGGTTTTGCAATTGTTGGGTATAAAAAATCTAAAAAACCAGATGAATTTAAATTTGGTTTAATAAATAGAAAAGGAAAGTTTATTTTAAAACCAATATTTGATGATATCTTTTATAATGACAGATATGGTTATGTACCAACCCGTAGGACAAGAGTAAAGGACTATAAATTTAAAAAGGTAGGTTTAGTTTCGAAAGATGGTAAATTAATTTTAAAAACTAAATTTAATAGATTTCATTGTACACAAGGTGATTATTTATATGTTGAAAAAGGGTATAAAAAAGGAGTAATTAATAAAAACACAGGTGAAGTAATCGTTAAACCCAGCAGGAAATATATTTTTGTTCCAGTATTCGGATCTTTTGGTCGTAATTATACGCCGAGATTTAATGATGGTTTAATTCCCTTAGGTGTTTATAAAATTAAAATAAATGTACGTTATAGGTTTTTTGAAGGTAATCTTATTTTTGATTTACGAAAATATTTTGTTAAGTTAGTTGATGATTATCCTTTTAATCTTTATTGGGAACTTTATAGTAACACTCCTTTTTTCTTCAATTAATAAAAAATTGTCTGATATTAATCTTTCTCTTTTTCAAATATTCTTTTTAAATCATTTACGATTCTTATAAAAATGTATTCATTCGAAAACCAAAGAATTGTTTCCCAAACAAAGTAGGTGGCGCATCGAGCGAAGCGAGATCTAGCTTGCGTCCAGGGCCTTCGCCCGAATCATTCGCATATAATTCTTCGACATAATTAGGGAACGAATTTATTGATTTTTAAGGACGGCTGAAAAAAAACAATAAAACAAAAAGATCAGATTGCCGCACTTTGCTTTAGCGCGTGGCTGGAGTGTAACGAAAGTCATCCCGACGTGTCGGGACAATGAGAAAAGCATCATTTAAATCGGAGATTTAAGTGATGCACTCCATATAACGAACAACTATCCTCGATTTTCAAATCTTCCTAAGCATTTCTGATGGTGTGAATTTCTTTGTTAACTTAGCCGGGATCATTGAAGATAGTGCCGGTATGATAATAGAGAAGATAGCCGTCACCACAAAGAAGGAAAAGTTATATGGTGGATATATTATACTTTCAAATGGTATATCAGAACCTTCCGCCGCAGCAGAGACATCGACACCTTTGTTATTAAGATAGATTAATATGAGTAGTCCTGCTAAACTCCCGAGAACCCCGCCGAATGCTCCGATTATACTGCCTTCAATTGTGAAGTTTATAAACATATCCCTATCAGTCATCCCGATTGCTTTCAGGGTTCCGATCTCTCTTAATCTTTCAAAGACAGCTTTTATCATTGTATTGATAACGACAAAAGAAGCAAGGAATATTATTATTGCAAATATAAAGTAAATAATTTTCTTTTCTATCTCAATAAATTCAATCAGTCCACCAAGCTGTTCTTTATAAGTTAAAGCAATAGTACCTTCCGGTAAAAACTCTTTTATCCTTTCCTGTACTATTTCGGAATCCTCATGTTGTTTTGTATAAATATAAATTTCAGTAGTTCCGTTTCTAATCTTGAGTAATTTCTTTGCATTCTCCAGACTTATAAAGAAAACTTTTTTATCAAATGCCTTCATTCCTGTTGTAATGATTGCAGTGACCGGAAGTTTTATTCCATTCAACCCGCCTTCGGAAGTTTTTGTTGCGAGCAGAAGCTCTTCACCCACATCAACCCCCAACTTCTGAGCTAAGTCTTTTCCGATTGCGATTCCATTGTTTTGGATATTTCCCTTAATTACTTTTTGTTTCAGGTTGAATGTTTTATTATCAAAATCAATTCCTATTCCCAAACCAAATACAGTTGTTTCATCTTTCCCGAGCATAATCCCGAACCTGATTCTCTCTTCAACATATTTGACTTCGCTATATCTTTCAATCCTCATTATTATTTCGTCACTATTATTAATGATCTCATCTACCGGCAGGAATTTCTCACGGTTCTTATATTCTTCAGTAATGATTCTAACATTCCCTGACTGGTAATTAATCATACCCGATGTAAGCATCTCAAATAATCCGAAGACCCAACCCTGAGCAAAGCAAACAATTAGAGCTGCAAAGAAAATTGACAGAGCTGTCAGGAAAGATCTTTTTTTATTTCTCATAACATTCCTGAATGCAAATTTAAATAACATTATATCTCTCCTTATATTATTGAATTGTTCTTAAACATTCAACCGGTTGTAGTTTAGTTGCTTGTTTTGCAGGATAATAACTTGCAGCAACACTCGCAATCACACAGATTATTATTGAATTTATCATTGGTTTGATGCTCCAGGTAGATTTTGCGATTCCGATTATTTTATAACCCATATTATCAGTACCAAAACCCTCCATCATTGTAGTCATGTCAATTCCATGTTCAACAAAATACCAATTGAGGATAATACTTAAGATTATTCCGAATATACTTCCGAGAACACCTATGATTGCTCCTTCAAATATAAACATCTTCAAAATATCTCCGTCAGTAAAACCTAAAGCCTTCATCGTTCCTATTTCACGTTTTTTTTCAAGAACCGACATAAGCATAGTATTAATAATTCCAACTAGTGCAATTATTATTATGAAGTAAACAAATATAAATGAAAACTTTTTCTTCATTTTAGAGATTGCAAGAAAATTCTGACTCATATCTATCCAGCTTTGTATCTTATAATCTGGAATTGACTTTTGAAGAGCAACTTTATATTTTTTATATTTATCACGGTTATTCGTTTTTATTGCAATTTCAGTTACGCCTTCAGTGTTCAGGAATTCCTTTGCTTCGGAAAGGTTAATAAAGACTGTTGAGTTATTGGTTCCCGGGTCAGGAGAAAAGACAATCCCGGAGACTTCCATTTCAATTGAGTTAAACATGCCTTTTGCTTCACGGAATGTAATGTAAATAAAGTCTCCAACCTTTACATCCATACTTGCTGCAAGTTTTTTCCCAATCATTGCACACCCGGGTTTTAAGCTGCCTTCTTCAATAAATTCAGGTAATATAAATACTTTTTTATCCTGTTCCTGGTCAATTCCTATAACCAGGCAAGGTGTTGAGTCAATTGAATTATCAAGTTCAGCCGGGAATTTTATCCTTGTAGTATGTGACTCGATAAAATCTGTTCCTTCAAGAGCCGTGACAACTTCTTTATAATTATTCATGAAATTATCTTCTGAAAACGGTTTGTCTTCATCATACTTTTCACTCTGGATCTTGAAATGACTGGTTTCAAAATTGATGACATTATCAAAAGACTGTTCATTTAAGCCGTCAATAAAACTATCCATCCAAATATAAAAAGCAATGCCGAATGAGAGGATTAGAAATGTAAGGATAGTTCTTTTCTTATATCTAATTATGTTTTTTAACGATAACGAAAAAAGAAATTTCATTTTTAATCTCCCTTAGTTTATTACTCGACCATCTCTTAGTCTAATCACTCTTTTTGCATGTTTAAGTATGAGCTCGTCATGAGTCGAGAATATAAAAGTAACATTATCTTCATCATTCATCCCCTTCATTAAATCGACGATTGTTTCTCCCGTCTCTAAATCCAGGTTCGCGGTTGGTTCATCCGCAAGTATCAGTTTTGGGTTTTTTACTAATGCCCTTGCAATCGAGACTCTTTGCTGCTGCCCACCGGAAAGTTCCAGGGGCTTCCTATTTTCAAGTCCTTCCAAACCAACCTTCTTTAATATCTGCATTACCATATCTTTACTTTGGGACTTGGAGTATTGTTTCAAAATCCGTAATGGCAATTCAACATTTTCAAATGCTGTCAGGATAGGGATTAGGTTATAAGTTTGAAAAATAAATCCGAAATGCTCTCTTCTGTAAAAAGCAAGCTCGTCAGAATTCTTTTCTGTAAGTAATTCCCCATCAATAAAAACTTCTCCATTATCAGGCTTATCAATACACCCGATGATATTAAGTAGGGTAGTCTTTCCCGAACCTGAAGGTCCGGCTAATGCTGTGAATTCTCCCTTTGTAATATCCAGAGTGATATCATGGAGTGCCTGGAACGGCACCTTCCCGGCATAGTATGTCTTATTGATATCTGTGACTTCTAAAAACATGAGTAACCTCCTGTTATGATTTAAAATTTATAATCAAGTCTTAATAATATTGAAAAATCTCCAAGTGTATCTTTTGAAAATTCATCCCCGTCCGTTCCGGTTGCAATTCCAATTTGCGCATTCAGATATAATTTATTGGAAATTGTATAATCAGCAAATGGAATGATTATGCTGCTCCCGTCAACTAAGTTAATGAAGTTATTGAGTCCAAAACTAAGGAATTCATCATATATGATCATAAGACTATTAAACATATAGTTCTTTGCAATGAAGTACGTGTCATTTGGTATTGTGCTTGAATAATCATTTACATTGGAAGCACCAATCTCATTATAATAAAAACTTGCTGAAAATACAGCACTCTTATAACTGTAATCAAAGCCGAGTGTTGCCTCGTGGAACTTATCTACAAAATCATCATCGAAATGATAACCCCAGGAACCATTTATACCTATCTCAATATCACCTTTAAAATAAACCCCTGTAATGTTAACATCTTTGTTTTTACGATTAAGAACTGCACCATAATCAAAATTAAATTTATTATCGAATATACAAATCCCTGTTTGGCCTTCGGAGTCTCCGCTTAAATATGTTTTGATCCCGGACATCTCTCCGAGTGGGATATCAAATACAAGACTGAAAATCCCAGCTTTATCATAAGAGAGGTCGGTCATGTTAACTTCCTTCTCCATTTCAAAAATATTCAGTGTTCCGGCATTGCCGAAGTTTATATAAGTCTTTCCAAAAGTCCAGGTGAATTCCGGTTTGTAAAATCTCCAGAACAATCGCATTAATTGTGGAGAGGGTAGTTGTGGAATATCTTCAAACTTAGTGAAAGTATCTCCAAAATCCCAATACCCCCTTAAGTCAAAATAGAATCTTAATTTATCCGTTTTTTGTCTCAGTATTAATCTTGTTTCTAATAAATTCATGAATTGATAATTGTCTCCTACCTTGAATGCGATAAAGTCATCCCGTAATCTTCCTGTAAACCTTAGTGGGTAATGCTTTGGTTTCACCGATTCATCTTCTGCTCTTGACAGGATTGAAAAGAATAATAAAATAATTAGAATTGTAAAAAGTTTCTTTTCCATTCGCTTACCTGAATAAATTTTGTTTTGTGAAAGTATCTTTGGGAATTTCAACATTAAACTTAATCTCAGTTGTCTCAACTGTAGTTAGTGTGTCCTTCTTCCGCATATCCTGAATTGTGATTTTCATTGGGTAATGTTTTTCACCATGCTTTTGAATATTAAAATACTCAATTCTCTTTAATAATCGTCCACTCTTGGCGAATAAGTCCATCTTGAGAATTATAAATTTCTCTTTATCAACCAATAGCTCTTCCTTATAATAAGTTACATCGTCAACCTTAGCGATCAATCTGATCTTATAACATTCGGAATCCCGATATGTTTCTTCACCAAGTAGTTCAGTTGAATATTTCTCTTTCAACTTATCAAGGTCCATCATATCTTCATACGAAATGTCACTTCCCATCATCCCCTGCCTGAGCATGTGACCGGATATCTTCATAACATCATCAGCATCAGGAAAGTAAATCCAGAGCTCACCCTCAATCTTTAAATACTTTACTCCAAGGTCTTCAGAGTTAGTGAACTCAAGGATAAACTTTTCATCTTGCTCCTGACCATAACCCTGATATTCCTTTTTCAAAAGCTTCTTACCTTTCTTAATCGACATCTTTGCCTTGAATTGCTGAGTGCTGGAAACCATGTTGTCGTCAACTTTATCAATGATCTCGTCTGCGGTAAGAGAAAATGCCTGAAGAAATAAAATTGAAATAATGAAACCTATAGATAACAATTTTGAAAATGATTTCATAATTAAACTCCTTGTTTTTTATATATTCCGCTTCTTAAAATCTCTTTAAGGATCTTAAATTTCTCTTTATAAACTTTTCTTAAATCCTTAATGTCAAGATCACTTTGCGTCATCTGTGAATGAATAGATAACTTAATCCCGCTTATAATCCAGTATAGGGCCGGAAGAAATTCTTCCTTCGAAAATCGTAGGTTTTCTGTATTAATATCACTATAGAAATTTAAAAATAAATTCATGCCCTGACTATCTTTTTGATTGAATTTACTCATAACCTTTTGAAGTATTTCCTGGTTATCCCTGGAAGTGATACTTATCATAAACCTGTAAAGATCTGGGTTCTTCTCATAAAAGTCAAACCCGAAATCAAGGATGCTGTCTATCCTGTCTATTATATCTTTCGGTAAACTTGTCTTATTTAATTCCGATGTGAGTTTTATCATGACTTCGTGAAGGATATAGTAAAAAAGATTTTCCTTACTTGTGAAATATTTAAATAGACTACCTTTGGAAATCCTGGCTCTCTTTACAATCCTGTTAGTCGAAGCATTCTTAAAACCATACTCTGAAAATTCCTGCATCGCAATCCTGATGATTCGATTTCGCTTACTTTTCTTTAACCTTTGAAATGTCTCTGTTTCAAATTTTTGCTGTTTCATCTATTCTCCTTTCTGACCACTCGGTCACTAATGACCACTTGGTCACTTATAGTATAGCATAAAAATCACAAAAAGTCAAGTGGGAAAATGTAATTATAAATTTTGGAGTGCATTGATGAGTTTACGAATCAATGCAAAAACCTTGCATCGATTAGCATCGATGCATTCCGATATA
>DAOVMD010000089.1 GCA_030630935.1 Candidatus Mcinerneyibacteriota bacterium
ACCACCCCGAAAAAACGGGGTAAATTCCGGATTAAGCATGCTGCGACCTGAACATATGTAGTTCAGGGAGTAGTCCCGATTATTACATCAACGATTTTTCAAGGGTAATTAATTATACCTTTTTATTTAAATCGAAAATCAATTTTAAAATTATATAGCCAGGGGATTCGTGGATTAATTCCTTCTTTTACTAATTTATCGGGTAAGTTTTCGTAGTGTTTTTTCAACTTAAGTTTCTCCGGGATATTATACAGTGTAACAATTATAGTATCCTTTTTTATTTTCAAATCACCATCGATCCCATGGAATATAGTATCGGCAAGATGTTTTGCAGTCCAATTTTTATAAGGCTTCGGTAATTTTTTTCTGAATTGATAAGTAGCAGCCTGTGCAATTAACGCTAACGACATCTTGCCATAACGGATATTTAAATTCATGGTTGATGCTTTATCCCAACCCATTGCTGCTTCGAAATTGAAGAATTCCTCTATTGTCCAACGTTTTGGATAGTCTTCTGTAAGCATCTTCATTTGCTTATTTCCGCTATGTAAAGAAGTTGAACCAAATCCTTTGTATTCATATTTTGATTTGATCTCTCCAATTCTTTGGGAAATCAAATTTATCAACATATCTTTTCTCCCAAATGGATAAGTATCCGAAGATAAAGAATATCCGGCCCATTGTCTTTCATATTTTAACCCTTTCATATATTTTATGAGTTTTTCTGTGTTGGACATAGGCATAAGAACTTCATAATTTTCAGTTTCTTTAAACTTTTTAAAAATATCTACTGCTGCATGCTCAGTGTCAGCCATAAATAAACCGCCTTGGGGAACAATCTCTTTCATCATATCTACTAATTCTAAAGCAGCTCCGCTTATCGTTTTTCCTGATGAACCTATCGTAAAAGCAACCGGTTGTCCTGTAATTGCATTAATGCAAAAGAATG
This sequence comes from Candidatus Mcinerneyibacteriota bacterium, assembly GCA_030630935.1. Classification (GTDB taxonomy): domain Bacteria; phylum AUK180; class AUK180; order JAQVHJ01; family JAQVHJ01; genus DAOVMD01. The sequence continues at coordinate 950 of DAOVMD010000089.1, forward strand.
TTTGTAGATTTTTTTTTGAACGGCTTTTTGGTTTACTCTTTTTTGCTGGCATTATACGTTTCGAATAAGTATTAATTCTATGAGGGTCAATGGCAAATAGCTTTCCGTTGTAATCTCCTCTGTTTTTACGTAATTTGCCAAGAGCAATCTGGAGATCTTTCGCTTCTGATATGGTATGTAAATCTAATAACTCATGAATTGATTTATCTGTAGGCAAACAAAATAAACCATTGAGAATTTCAAAACCTTGGTGACAGAGTGAACGCTTACGCCGAATACCACCCACGCATAAAGATGCTTCATTAACCATCTGCAAAGCTAAGCGAGGTTCAATATCTCTGTCATTTTTTCCTGTCCAGGCCTTTAGTAAATCCCAACTCCCAAGCCTTAAATGCTCAGAAATCAGAAGCCATAGGCCTGTATAGATACCTGAAATTTTTTGGGATAATTGTTTTCTTACTAAACGCTCATTAATTTGAAGACTGATTTTATATTTTTTAATCTTTCTTTTGTTTTGATGAACCTCTATTTCCCTTTCTTTTTTTTCCGGATTTAAAAGGTGTGTTTTTTTTTTGAAGTCCAAATTCAGTAATCGTACGTTCTACACTTCTAATACTAATATTATAACCGGTTTGTTTCAACTTTTGTGCAATTACTTCAGGAGTGATTCTTGGATCAAGAAAACGATAACGGATGATCTGATTATTAATTGTTTCTGTCCGAACATAATTACTTTTGGGCCCGCGCTTCTTTTCTACTAATGCATTTGAGCCACCTGATTCATAGGCGTTTCTAATCTGATGATAACGTGAGCGGGTTATTCCATATTTCTTAACTACATCTTTTACTTTAACTCCCAAGCACTTTACTTCTATCAGCATTGCTAATTTCTTAGTCAAATTATCATCTGACTTAATTGTAAAAGAACCTGCCTGTCCCTCTATTACGATTTTACCTTTTTTCATAGTCTTTCCTCCTTTAATTTTTACCTTATTATACCACAAAACAGGCAATAAGTCAAGTAATTTATGGCGGTTCCTTTTTGTCTCACACTTTTTCAATAAAAATGTAAACATATTCATTTTCATATAGTTTGCGTTTATATCATCTCTTTTAAAAATAAATAAAAAGAATCAAGTTTTATTATATTTCCTTGCTAATCTTGTAGTCGCCATATTATATTTGTCTTTATGGTCAATTGATAGCATAAGGCTCGTTATTTGTATTCATAAATGTTTAATTAATATGTGCTGAAAAATCGTTGACGCGTCGGGATGACTTCCGTTAAACTCCAGCCACGCGCTAAAGCAAAGTGCGGCAATCTAACATGGTTCAACAGTTCACCAAATGTCATAGGAATTTATTCCTAATATGGATAACTCATAGAATTCCGTTCTCTTTTTTATAAGAGTTGAAGCACCAGAAATGGTTAATGTAAGAAAAAACTCTCTTTTTTTATTCTTAATATCTTTCACAAGCTTTATTATATCTTCAGAATTTTTAATTTTAATCCCTTCCTGAACAATAAATCTTTTTACAAAATATCATTTGCTAAAACCTTAACATCTGTTCTATTTATTCCCCTTCCTAATATTAGTATTAAAAGCTATGTATTTGCAAGTGTCTTGGGGCCATATGTCATGATTTTTTTCTTAATTAAACAATCATTGGGTTTTTCTGTGTTGATTTTTCAGACATAATTAACCTTCTAAGTTTAATTGTTTAATATTATATCATAGAATATAGGTTAGGTCAATAAAAATTATGTTTTTCACTTATCCCGACATGATGTCGGAGTAAATGTCGGGATAAATGGATTTGCGAGGGTTTTCGGCACTATCCCGACATAAAAATTGTTTTATGGCGAGATAGATACTTTTAACCTTTAATTGCAACGCTATCCCGTCGTAACAACATGCTCTATTTTCCAATAACTTTATAAAACGTTGATGGTCCTGAGCTTATTCTTGTTATTAAACTTAAATCAAGAAATTTCTTTAAATGTCTTTCTGCTTGTCTATCGGAATAACCCAATTTTTCAGCATACTCTTTTTTAGTAATTTTATTTTTACTTCTAATGAACTCATAACCAGCTATTTCTTTAAGAGTTAGGCTCGAGAGCATTTTATCAATCTCTTTTAATTTTTCTACTGATCGAGCAAAAGTTAATGAAAGAATTGGTTCATTAAATTTATAATGCGGTAACGGTAAACCATAATTTTCATTCATTAACTTAAATGTTTTCATTCCAAATTTTTTTCCTTCAACATAATTCATTTTGCTATAAACATACATTATAGCTTTATTTCTACTTAGTGATGGTGCATTAAAATTATTCAATTGTTCTATTGTAATTGGTTTTATTGGTGGACCGGGACTATTTATAACAATTTTTGAATTATCGATCTCAATACCTATATTTGCTTGCTCAATTTCATAATCCCTATGTATAATTGCATTTATAACAGCTTCCCGAATTACAGATATTGGAAAATCAGAAAGGTCTTTTCGCTTAAATTTAGAAGTATCTTTGTGAAAAGGTAGAACCTTATTTAACCATTTTTCAATTAAATTTGGTAATAAAACCAAAGGCTCATCAAAATCAATCGATTCAATTTTCTCTTTACCATATTCAATATGAGCTCGAATAACAGATTGTGGATATTTTATTCCTGGAGTTTTACTAAATAAAAGATAACCAATGCCCGTTAATTTTTTCTTTTTTTCTTTTTCATCAAGAACTAGAACCCCCAAATTCACTAGATAATTATAGAACTCTATTGAATTAAATTTAAAAGGTAATTTTGCTTCTTTAATAAATTTTTCTATAGCATCAACAGATAAATCGTTAACATTGGTGTTTTTGACACTCTTTCGAATATTAGGAATTTCAATTTCTTTTACCAAACCTGAAACTCTTTGGTTTGCTTGTTCTAAATAATCCGGAATAATTTTTTCTATTTTATTTTGAAGATCCCTGTCAAACATTTTTACTTCAACACCACAACTTTCTAAATATCTAATTCCATCTCCTGAAACCGTGGGATCAGGGTCCTGTACACCAATATATCCTTTTTTAATCCGAGATTTTACAATACGCTTACTACAACCTTGTTTGGGATCATTCCTTTTAACACAAGGCTCTAATGTTACAAAAAGAATGCAATTATCAAGGTTTAAAGACAAACATTTACGTTCAAGTAAAGTATACTCAGCATGTTCACCATCTCTCAATTCACCTCTTGCGGCAACCTTTATTGAACCATCAGGGAAAAGCAAAACAGCACCCACATGTGGTACAATTTTTCCGTCTTCTCTTAATTCGGGTACTGATTTTGGCATAACTTCAATTGCCTGTTCCATGTATTTTCTTGGATCAAATGTTTTTCCTTTCTTTGCCATATACAATATTCCACCACAATTAGCTTTTCATCTATTGATTAAAAAAATATTTAATTAAATTATTATAACATACCAACAGAATAAAATCAAATAAAATTTAAAAACAATTGATTCTGGATAAGAATTATTTCTGTTCAATAAGAATGTTATTAAATAAAGACAAATTTTTTTTTCCAAATCATAAATTAACAAGGTCAAGTTCTTTCAAAAAAAGATATAAAAAATTAATCGCTGCCTTTTAATTCACTGATAATATTTTGAATTTGATAACGAATGGGATCATTGGATTCTATTAATCGTTGAATCTTTTTATAGGCATGAATAACTGTGGTGTGATCTCTTCCCCCGAAAAGTTCTCCTATTTCAGGTAGGGACGCATCTGTAAGCTCCCGGGTTAGGTACATCGCAATTTGACGTGGTAACGCTATACTTTGAGTTCTTTTCTTTGCTTTTAAATCTGCAACCCTGATATCAAAGTACGTTGCAACGGTTCTCTGAATTAAATCAGCATTTATTTCAGAAGAGTCTTTTTGATGAATAATATCTTTTAAAATAATCTTTGCATTATCTAAAGTAAGGTCCTTTTTATTTATCAATGTATAAGCAATTACCTTAATTAATGCTCCTTCGAGCTCTCTAACATTAGACTTAAAACCCTTTGCTATGAAGTTAACAATATCATCAGGGATAGAAACGTTCTCATTCATTGCTTTCTTCTTTAAAATAGCAATTCTGGTTTCCAAATTAGGTGTCTGTATATCAACCACCATCCCTGAAGCAAATCGGGAAACTAAACGTTCCTGAAGATCGGGGATCTTTTTTGGCGGACGGTCAGAAGTAAGAACAATCTGCTTGCCACGCTCATATAAAGTATTAAATGTATGAAAAAACTCTTCTTGAGTACCCTTTTTTCCCGTTACAAACTGGATATCATCCATTAATAGTAGATCGATACTCCGAAACTTCTTCTTAAATTTAATAATAGAATTGTCGCCATAGGAATAAATAAGTTCATTCATAAATTGCTCAGCTGATAAATAAAGCACCTTGCAATCCGATTGCTTCTTTAAAACTTCATGACCGATTCCCTGCATTAAATGTGTCTTACCCAAACCAACTCCGCCATATATAAATAATGGATTATAGCTTTTACCTGGATTTTTCGTAACATATAAAGCCATTCCCTTAGCAAATTCATTGCTGGGACCAACAACAAAATTCTCAAATGTATAATCGTTATTTAACGAGACCTTAGGTATAAATGTTGAAGATGATTTCTTTTTCTTAATACTCTCCTTCTTTATACTAATAATCTCATTCTTTACTTGCCGCTCTGTCTTTGATTTTACCGGCTTTTCACTTATTCGGAATACTATTGTGAAATCAAGCGGAATTAACCTTGTTAATACATCCGTTATCTGATCCTTGAAATTTGCCTCAATCCAGCTTTTATAAAAATGATTAGGTACATTTATCTCTAATTGACCATCTTCAAATCTATGTAACTCTAAAGGTCCTATCCAATTTTCAAAAATATGTGGGTCAACCTTCTTCTCCATCTCATTTATGAAGGTTTCCCAGATTTTTGTTAATTTTTCAACAGTTTCTGCCATTTTTCTCGTGTTATCCACATTTTTTGTGTTAGTATTTTTTTCACAAACACTTTAATAAAATTAAAAAAAATTAAGAAACGAATAAAAACTATATTTTTAGATAGTTGTTTTTATTCAAAAGTTATCCACAACCTATAATTGTTAGTTCCTTCCCAATATCACGGAGGTTATATGCAAGTGTGTTGTTTTTATACACTTAAATATCTACATCATTGAAATAATTAGATTTCTTGAATTATTGGGAAAATAACCGAAGATTGTGAAAACCATTACAATCAAGTGTTTTTCTTTACTTGTGAATAAAACGGTGTTTATCCACAGGTTATTAACATATGAAAGAGCTGTATTTTGTTGTTACTAAATATTATATCATACTTAAGTTATCTTTTCAAGAGAAAAAAAATTCTATGGATTAAGAAGGCAGAAAAGTATATTTTAAATTTTTCTGTTCGGGTTCGTGTTTGGGCTTGAGACGTTATTGATAAGACACTCCTGCTTGCAGGAGCACCCATGAACCACTCATAAAATCGGGTTCAGGGCTAAAGAACTCAAACTCTTAAGCCCAAAATCCTACGTAGTTTTGGGGATTACTCGAACTGAAGTTTTTGGGAGAAAACTTGTGGGGACGTATATTATCTTTTTATCACAATGTACATTTGTGTGCATTGTGATAAATTGGGATTCATCTCCATAAAAGGATGAAAAAAAAAGAAAAATAATAAAAAAGCATCAGAAAACCTCGCATCAATTAACCTCGATGCATTCCATATAAAAAAATGGAAAAACTTCCGATAAACAAATTGCTTGATTTTTTTTCTTGTTTATGTTATACTCAAAGATTCAATTTTAAGTAATGATATTCTTTAAAAAACAGAGGAGACAAGTATGGCGAAGAAAGTTATAATTATGGGAGCGGCAGGTCGTGACTTCCACAATTTTAACGTTTATTTTCGGACTAACAAGGAATATGAAGTAGTTGCATTTACTGCGACCCAAATTCCGGATATTGATGATCGAAAATATCCCAAGGAACTTGCTGGTGAATTTTATCCGGAAGGCATACCCATTTATGCAGAGGAAGATCTTAAGGATTTAATAAAAAAACATAATGTAAAGGAAGTTTATTTTTCTTATAGTGACGTAAAGCATACCTATGTAATGAGGGAAGCCTCTATCGTCCAGGCTGCAGGTGCGGACTTTGTTCTTTTAGGTCCAGCTTCAACTATGTTAAAATCTAATAAACCAGTAATCAGTATATGTGCGGTAAGAACCGGTTGTGGAAAGAGTCAGACAACCAGAAAGGTTTTGGAAGTTTTGAAGGAAGCAGGGAAGAAATGTGCAGTTATAAGGCATCCAATGCCTTACGGTGATTTAGTTGCTCAAAGAGTTCAGAAGTTTAAAACAATGGAAGACCTTGTTAAGTATAAGTGTACAATTGAAGAAAGGGAAGAGTATGAACCTCATATTATGGAAGGAAATTTATTATTAGCAGGGGTTGACTATCAAGAGATTTTAAATGAAGCTGAGAAGGAAGCAGACTTCATTGTTTGGGACGGAGGAAATAATGATTTTTCATTTTTCAAGCCTGATTTAAATATAGTAGTTACCGATCCCCATCGTTCGGGACATGAGCTCCGTTATTATCCTGGTGAAACAAATTTCCGAATGGCAGATGTTATTGTAATAAACAAGGTTGACACCGCGAAGCAGGCAGGCATTGATGAGATCAAGGAAAACATTAAGAAGTTTAATCCTTCAGCAAAAATAGTTATGGGTAACTCTCCCGTTTCTGTTGATGATCCGGAAGCTATTAAAGGTAAGAAGGTTCTGGTAATCGAAGACGGTCCAACTCTAACACATGGTGAGATGGAATTTGGAGCTGGGTATGTTGCTGCACAGAATTGTGGTGTTAAAGAAATAATTGATCCCAGACCCTATGCAGTTGGTTCAATAACTGAAACATATAAAAAATATTCACACGTGAGTAAGATTTTACCGGCTATGGGATATGGTGAAAAACAAATAGCTGAGTTGGAGGAGACCATAAATAAAGCAGATGTTGATTATGTAGTTGTTGCAACTCCAATCGACTTAGGAAAACTAATTAAAATAGACAAACCATCGGTTCGAGTTCAGTATAAACTTGAAGAGGTTGGTCATCCTGATTTAAAAGATATTATATCAGAGAAATTTAAAGATATTTTATAATTTTAAAATGAAATATTTGGTTATCGGAGGAACAGGATTTATTGGAAGCCACCTTGTAGAGTACCTATTAACGCAAGGAGGCACGGTTCGAGTACCAATTAGAGACTCAAGCTCTCTAGAATGGCTGCCAGTCGAGAATAAATCTCTTGAACTTATAAAGTGCGATTTATTTAATGAAATCGACAGGCAAAAATTATTTAATGGAATTGAAATTGTCTTCCATCTTGCAGGAGTTACAAAAGCCCTTAATTGGAGAAAATATAAAAAATTTAATTCTGTTCTAACGAAAGTTCTTTATGATTCTGCAAGTGATTCAAACAGTATAAAAAAGTTTATATTTTTAAGTTCTCAAGCTTCAAAAGGTCCATCACCGGCGAAGTTAGGTCTGAATGAGGAAGAGTTCTCCCGACCTGTATCTTTATATGGAAAAAGTAAAAGGTTGGCAGAGAAATATCTTGAAAGGAAGATCGGTGTTCAAAAAATTGTAATATACTTATCCGCAGTTTTTGGACCTCGCGAAAGAGACTTTTTTACTTTTTTTAAGATTGCTTCACGTCATATATGTTTCTTTATAGGTTATAAGCATAGGTTTTTTGATTTGATCTATGTTAAGGACTTAGTAAAGGCACTTCATATCGTTTCAAGAGAGACTTCAGGAAAAGATATTAAGTTAAACATCGCAGGATCAAGATATGTAAACTGGAGAATCTTTTTAAGACATCTCTCATATTCAGTTCGGGGACATATATATAAGATTTTTATCCCGGAAATAATTTTTTTTCCTATTGCAATCCTATTTGATTTTTATTATCGGATTACAAGTCAACCTCCTCTTCTGAATAAGGAGAAACTTTGCGAGATTAGAGAGCTGTTTTGGCTGTTAGACTGCCGCAAGCTTTATACTGAATATAATTTCAAAGAAGATTTTGGATTTGAAAAGGGGATTAATGAAACCTTTGATTGGTATAAAGAAAAAGGCTGGGTAAAAGGAGTTTAAAATGACAGATTTATTTGAAAAGTGTGATAAATTTCTTGAGGCGCGAAAGGTAATGAAGT
>DAOVMD010000042.1 GCA_030630935.1 Candidatus Mcinerneyibacteriota bacterium
ATTTTTTAGAATGTTTCTACAATAACATTTGAACTCTTGAACAATTAAACTATCGTAACCTTCGCACATTTGAACACATGCAAAGCATGCTAAAGAAACTCTGTTACTTTAGCAGAGAGTAGAAAGCTGAGAACTGAGAACTGAAAAATAAAATTCTTTTGATCTCATAGGTACATTTGTACTGGAACTTAACTCTTTTTATATAACACTTGAACTATCCTAACATCAGTACTCTTGAATGTTTTATTAACTCTTGAACAATTAAACTATCGTAACCTTCGCACATTTAAACGTTTTTCAACACTTGAACTATTAAACTCTTTAACTATTCTACCTGCTCCAAGTTATTTTGAATCAATTCCTTTACACCCCAGGTTTCTGTTGAGATATCATGTGGAGCAACGATGTGAAAGCTATCTTCCATCCCAATTGATGATTCAAAGAAAAGGCTATATTTCACTGAACTATATTCAGGTAGTTTTGTAAGGATCTCTTCCAGTTTCTTCTTTTCTTCTTCGTAAGCTTTAACCCTGTCTTTCTCGTCTTCTGTGTTGCTGGTGAAAGCTGCAGGTCTTTTGCTTCTCGCAAATTTATTATAAAGCTCTCGGATATTATGTTTATCCGGGAGCTTATCAATCTTATCCCAGATCTTATCATTCTTCTTATTTACAAATTCAATCTTTTCCTTATCCCATTTATTCTCAATCCGATAAACTATCTGGGGTGTCTGCTTCTTACCATACTGCTTAATCCGGGCTTCACGCTCCTCGGATGTTTCACGATTTATAGGTGCATTTATACGGTTCTCCATTAAAACCCAAATCTCCTTGTCACACTTAAAAATTAATTTATTCTCCTGAATAGTCATGAACCACTTCTCAGGTAATTCCCGATTAATCAAATCTAAGTTTTTATCCTTGAATGTTTCCATAGCGTGACATCCTGTAATAGTTAAGGTTAAAAGAATTAAAAATACCAAATATTTCTTCATATAAAACTCCTCATTTCAAAATAATAGTTTATCATAAATATCCTTGATTGTCAAATATTATTCGGCAGAGATTTCCGCTTTTTTTATGTGGAATGCATCAATGTTTGTGTTGCGAATGTTTTTTTACTTGGATTAAAATTCGTAATGAGTGATTAATGGGACACCCTTGATAAATTTGAAAAGTTCACTTCTTTAAAAACAAAAGAAAATTTTATTAATAATGTTATTTATCCCATTTACAGGATGTCCCAAGTCTTTTTTTTTTCTTTTTTTGTTTTAGTTCTCGTTAGTTTTTTAATAGGGAACCCTACGTGGTTCCTTACTCTTCAGTTCTCCCGATACGCTTCGCGTCCCCGAAAATACGGGGTAAACTTAATTTCCTCCCTTCGGTCGTCAACCTGCTGAAGAAATATTATTTGCATTCAAACGAATCCTTAAGCATTAAGAGCTCTAAACAAATGCATGATAATATATAAAGCAAAACCATTGTTCATTGTTATTTTTTCATTGTGGAGCGAAGCGCAACTCTTGTAATAATTATATGTTTTTTTCGTATTTAATATTTGTCGAACATTTAAAGAAGGAGTAGTGTGATGAAAGACTTTCACAAAACGGTGTTAGTAGTTTTTTTAGTTGTTGCAGTCGTTTTCATGATTTCAAGCAAGCACACATCTGACACGCCGCGGCGTTTTATTACGGTTTCCGGAGATGCCGATGTTATGGTGGAGCCTGATGAGGTAATAATCAGTGTTGGGATTTCGACCTTTAATAAAGACCTTGACGATGCAAAGGATGATAATGAAAAGAAAACAAAAAAGGTTTTAAAAAGTATTTTCAAGAATGGAATTGATAAGAAGTTTGTCCAGACAAATTATATCCGGATTAACCCGGAATACAGCAGCTGGACGCACAGGACTATTCAGGGTTATTATGTTTATGAGAATATCATGGTCACATTGAGTGATATTGATAAGTTCGAGGATATTATAACGGATGTTCTTGACTCGGGTGCGAATCATATTTATGGAATTAATTTTAGGACAACCAAACTCAGGAAGTACAAAGACCAGGCAAGAGAACTTGCATTAATTGCAGCGAAGGAAAAAGCAACAGATATGAGCTCAGCTCTCGATGAAGCGATAGGCAAACCTTCAAATATAAATGAATCACAAACATACTGGTACTGCTGGTATAACGGTTGGTGGCGCGGCGGATCTTCATTTAGTATGGCTCAGAATGTTGTACAGAATATTCAGTCGGGCTCAAGTTATAAAGACGACTCAATCGCTCCGGGAAGAATTAGAGTTAATGCGAAAGTGTCAGTGACATTTGAATTGATCTAGACAAATAACATGGAACTGACGAGATTTTTTTAAACATAGAGAGAAAAGAAAAAACTTTTTAACATGGATGGACGGAAGGTAAAGAAAAGACAAGAAAGAAAAATTAACTACGGAACACGCTGAACACGCCGCAAAACAAAAAGAAGCAAAACAAAACACTTGCTTCGCTCAAACTTTTTAAATTGACAGGGAACTGACGAGAACTTAAGAGAACTAAAAAAAAAGAAAGGAAAGAAAGAAAATTAACAGGGACGAAAAAGAGACTTGTAATGTAATAATGAAATATTGTTATAATTATTTAGAGTTTTTAATGCTATTATCTTCAATCATGGTCAAGGTCAAACTGACCTTGACTGAAGGTAAGTACTTTGAAAAGTATTACAATTAGCCATAACAATGGGGTTTTACCCCCTTCATTGTTCATTCTTCAATATTACTTCTTCATTATTTTTTATTCTATTCGTTCTCTATGGTTTGTAGTTTTTTGTTTTTAAAGAAATTCCAGATGACTTCTGTTGCGTCAATGTCTCTATTGGTTTTTCCGATCATAAATTTGGGAGCATATTGTTTTTTACCGGGCCAGGTATGTCCACCACCTTCAATTTTATATAATACAACTTCAACGCCTGTTTTTTCATTCTTATATTCCTGGACACGAACAATCATTTCATCGTCTTTTACAGTATCAATGTTATAGAAATTAACCGGTTTGATTCCGCATTCATTATGGAGCACAAACTTTTTAATTGTCTCCATTGTTGATAAGATTTTCCCCCGTGTTTTTTTGAAGACTTTTACGTTACCGCCGTGGAACGGAACTAACGGGTCATCAGTTCCATTAATAATAAGAATTGAAATTGGGTTTTCGGGTGTGCATTCTGAAAGTTCTTCAGGGCATGACCCGGCAACCGCTGCGATGGCTGCAAATTTATCAGAAAGTTCACAGGCGATTCGGAATGACATCATTGCCCCGTTCGAGATCCCAACTGCATAAATTCTTGATTCATCTATTTTAAATAAAAGGTTTAGTGCTTTTATCATTTCGTTAAAGAATTTGATGTCATTAATATTTTCTTCATGAGCTTTTGATTTAATATCCGTTCTTCCGTCATTCCAATTTCTATTATAACCCTGTGGATAGACTACGATGAATTTCTCCTGATCAGATAATTCTGTGAATCCGGTGTATCTTCCTAACTTCTCAGCGTTTCCGCCACCGCCATGAAGGACAAATACAACCGGGAATAATTCTTCTGAGTTATATCCTTCGGGTATATGTACAAAATATTCACGCTCAATACCGTCAACTTCGACCGACATTGTCATGTCCCCGCTGAATGAATATGTCAGGTTAAATTCTCCTTCCACAAAACCGGCGCTTACTGCGATTAATAAAACCAGAATCAATAATCCCTTTATTTTCATTTTCTCCTCCATGTTTTTAATAAATCCAAATTAAGATATTTATATTTTACCAAGTTCTACACAAAAAAGCAAGTGAAAAATAGTAACATCAAAGATGTTACAAGTAATAATTAATAATGAAAAATGTTTTTGCATTACATATGATAATGCAGTAGGGGCATTGTTTGCTCTCGCAAACAACAGTTTGAGTACTCAGTTTGTGTTTGCTCCCCTCCCGGGGAGTACCTTACAAATAACGTCTCAAATCCTAACCCGAACTGAAGAATTAAATAACTACTTTTCTTCTATCTACAATCTATAAAACAACAGTTCTCTGCTCTCTGTTCTCTGTTCTCGGTTTGATTAACGGAGTTAATCAAACCTGCCCTGACCAGAAGAAATAAAACACCCAAACGAAACCAAAGTTTTTATACAATAATTAACGGGATACTTTATTCAGACGATAAGGGCGAACTCCGTTCGCCCCTACTAATTTTTCATAAGAATTGTAAACGATTTAAAACGATATTTCCTAAATATCCCATTTGGTATACCTGAATTGGACCATATGGTACGCTTTTCAGTAGTTATGTTTTTCTAAAAACGGTGTAAGTGCTGGAATATAGGGAAACAGGTCGTGGCTTATGGACTTGGCACTTGAATTGCTTAATAAAAGGTAGTTCTTTAACAAAAAACTCTAAAACAAAAGGAGGAGAAGATGAAGAAAAAAAGAACATTTAGATTTCTGGCAGTATTTTTTGTAGTTTTCTTTGTATTTACAGCATCGGTATTTGCGGATGATGCTGCAGTAATCACAGGTAAGGTTGGTGCCCCCGGCAATGAAGATGTTGACGGTGCTATTGTAAAATTACTTGGAGATTCTGATCAACTTATTGAAGAGACGCAGGTTAATTCAAGTGGTGATTATGAATTTGAGAACGTACCCTATGGTGACTACCAGATGTACGCGTCACTTGAAGGTTTTGAAGATTCCAATACCCATAAGGTTAAGGTAAACCGTCCCGTTGTAAATGTTAATCTTCAGTTAAGGCCCGGAGATTCAGATCCCGATGATGATTCAGATGATCCCTGCAAGAAATATAAGAAGTTACTCAAAGATGTAAAGGAAGCCATTGAGAAACTTAGGGGCTTGCATCATAAAGCTGCAGATGAGATTTTAAAAGGCAGGAAGCATTCAGAGTTTGCAATTGAACTATTAAATAATAATAAACCTATTAAGGCTCGTAAAGAGTTTTCTATTGCAGCAGTCTTAATTGTTAAGGCTGAGCGTAGATTAAGATTTTCAGAAATAGTAATAATGCGATTATCAAAAGAGATCACTATTATTATAAATAACTCTGAGACTGCTAATCTTTGTCCTGAGACAGTAGAATTATTGAAGAAGGCATTGGTTGTTCTTAAAAAGCTTGGAGAGAAGGACAAGGCTTTATTGATGAAGGCTTTAAAGATTGAGAAAGAATTAAAGGAAAACTATCCTCAAGCCCGAAAAGCTTTTTTCAATGCGAGGACAAAGGACCTTGACGACTTAGACCGTGAGATTAAGAAGTTATTCAAGACCGGCGAGAAGTTAGAGAAGATGATTGCCAAGTTGATGAAGAGATCTAATAAGGATTTGAAGAAATTTGATAAACTGATTGAAGAGATCAAGAAAGATATTGACGATGAGAAGTTTGATGAAGCCTTCTTAAAATACAAGAAGGGTATTTTAATGGATCAGCATTTTAGAAATATTATAAGAAGGGAGAAGTCATTGTTCTCAAGATTAAGAAGGGCAATCCTTCAATTAATGGACTATCGTGAGTTTATTATAAAGGCAGAGATCAATTATAAGTTCCCTGACAACAAATTGAAGATCCTTGTAAAAACCTCTAAGAAACTTGAGAAGGAATTTGAAAATTATGTAAAACGTTTCAAAAAACTTCATAAGGAATTTTTCAAGTTGACAAAAGCTCTTGAGGATAAGCTTGAAGATTTCATCAAGGAACTTACCCTTAATCTCAAGGACCTGAACAGAGGAGTAAGAGGACTTGTTGAAGAGTTTGGAAAGGTTATGGAGCGTGCGAAGGACTTTGCAGATGATAATATTGAAGACTTATTTATTGTAGTAGGTGCAGCTCATGAACAATTAAGGGATAGTGAAAGAATTATTAATGAGAATGAAAGGATCATTGTTGACAGAGGAAATGATGCTTTAGGTGTAAACATTCTCCGAAGAGCAGTTGACCTGAAAAAGTTAACTCCGGTACAGAAGCAGAAGATCAAGGATGATGCATCTGCATATAATGATATTGTAAATGCAAATAATAATATTCAGAATGAGAAACCCAACCTTGAATCTGCATTAACGTCATTAATTCAGGAGACAGATAAAATTGAACAGGGTTTTGAGTTAGATACTGAGGCATTTAAGATTTTTCAGAAAACTCTAAAGCCAATTAAGAAAACTTTCGATATTTTAAAAATCTTCAGGGAATTAAAACCATTCCTTAGTGATCTTCCACAAGATCTTCAAAGAGAAGTGAAAGAAACGGTTGAGATCTCATTTGCTTTAACAAGGATAAACTTCCATCTTGCCGGAGCATTAAAGGGATTTCATTTCACCCTTGTTAAGATTCAGATTCTTTATAAGACAACCGGAACCAGATTAGATATTAATATTCATAGAGCTGATAATATTAATGATGCTGTTGACTCACTTTAATCATAAGGATTAAATGGTAATTGGATCGGGGACATCTCTACGGAGGTGCCCCCGATTTCTGTTGTTAATCGTTCTTTCCCTGCAAGCAGTGTTTGTAAAAGGGAGCTTGCTTTGATGTTTGAATTGTTGTAACTCGCTGTTTGTCATCGCGAGAAGAGTACGGAGTACTCAACGCGGCGATCTCTGAGCAGAGCGAAGTCTTAATTACATTTGTAGCGTTCTTTCCCTTCAAGCAGGGTTTGTAAATGGGAGCTTGCTTTGATGTTTGAATTGTTGTAACTCGCTGTTTGTCATCGCGAGAAGAGTACGGAGTACTCGACGCGGCGATCTCTGAGCAGAGCGAAGGTTTTTCCTGCACTTCGGGTTTGTAAAGAAAAGCGAGATTGCCGCTCTTTGCTTTAGCGTGTGGCTGGAGTGTAGCGGAAGTCATCCCGACGCGTCGGGATAATGATATTCTAACATTTAACATTGTCAACCCAGCGTTTAATTTGACAATGAAAAAAAATTATGATATAATTTAAACTATGAAGAGAATACTAATTTTAATAATAATGATTTTATTCCCGGTTTCAATCTTTTCTGATATTGACTCAGATTTTTCTATTTCTTATGAAGGCGAGAAAATAACAGAGGATAATGAAACAGTTTGGGAGCAGAATTTCCAATCTGATCTTTATTTTAGTTTTGATTTAGGATATGTAATGAGTTTCAATCTTGGGAATGAATACGAAGAGAATACAGAGTATAAGGTAAATGAAACATCTATTTCACTTGATTGGATGCCGGGGTTTTCGCATTTTATTATCTTAACATTTTTATATGAAGATTCTACTGACCTTGATGGAGACGGTGATGATGATTATACAGAAAACGGGTATCAGTTATTTTATAACTTGGATTTATATAAAAATCATGAGATAGGTCTTAGCTTTGATGAGAATATACGAGACTATAGTAACCCGACTGATTTCACAAATGACTATACAGAAATCTTTTCTTACCTGGAATATGAATGGGATATAACGAAGAATATTGAATTAAGTATTAAAACAGATTACAATGTTAATCATTCAACAGAAGTTTACGATACTTACGAAACAAAAGTTTATGGTATGGAACTTTATTTTAAATTGGGAGATGTCCGTCTTGCACCTGAGTTTTCGTATGAGAAATCGGAATATGAAACTGATAATAATTACGATGATTATCTTCAAAGAAATTACGAATTAGAATTTGAATTTTCATGAGCCAATTACTTTTTTAATTTTGAGTTGGAGCCGTCCTATGAATCGAAGAGGTATAGAGTAAATGACAGCATATATCTTGATTATAACGAGTTTTCTTATGAGCTCGAAACAATCTTTTTATTCCGGCATTTCTATGAGATTCATTTGGAATACGAATTTGAAAAGAGGAACTATATAGATTATAATGAAAAAGACCAGTTTGATGCAACGGAAGAGAATT
This sequence comes from Candidatus Mcinerneyibacteriota bacterium, assembly GCA_030630935.1. Taxonomy (GTDB): domain Bacteria; phylum AUK180; class AUK180; order JAQVHJ01; family JAQVHJ01; genus DAOVMD01. Next base: position 7,928 of record DAOVMD010000042.1, read on the forward strand.
ATTACAATACAACAATTGGATTTGAGTTTGTGATTGATAATAAAAAGAACTTTGAACTTGAGATAGGTTATGAGCAGGAGACGGAAATTAATAATGATATTAATTCTGATGAAGATTATAAGGTTGATGAGTTTTATTTAAATCTTGAATATAACCCTACGCTCTGGCTATATTTTGAGATGGATACTCAATCCCGGAATAAGAAGTACAAAACAGTAACTGACCAAATATTTTCAAATTATATTTATTATGATGTTGACTGTTCTGTTACATTCAGGATTTCAAAGAAATTCGATATTGAATTGAAATTTGAATTTGAAAAAGAGGATTACGAGGTTATGGTTGAGAATAACGAAGTTAATAAAACCTATGGAATAACAATGGATTATAATTTTTAAAAATGAAAAATTTATTTAAACATAAATATTCAAAATGGATAACTATATCTGGCATATTAATCTTTATTTCTTTAAACTTAGTTGGCTGGGTATTTTATTTTTATACGAGTAATTTCTTTATGAGCGGGTTGGATAAGAGTCTGCTTGATTCAGGGAGAATGATTGCAAGCTTGGTAGATGGTAATATTTTGAGGGAGCTTGATGTGGGATTTGATGATCTGTACCCGGTTAAGCGCCAGAGAGAGTTGTTAGCGAATTTTCAACGAGGCGGTCAGTTTTCAAAGGTTTTAATTTTAAAATCAAATGCAGAAGTTTTAATTTCAACAGATAAAGAATTAAAGATAGGTGATATCCCCGGTTATAAGTTAGTTGATCTTCCTGAAATCAAGCGTGCTTCAGAGGGAGAAGCAGTTGTTTCAGTTATTTATAAAGTAGATGTGAATTTATTTAAGTCCAGCTATACCCCAATCAGGGATCAGTCCGGAAAAGTTACAGGGGTTCTCTGTATCGAAACAAGAGCTGATTTTCTGAAGGTTCTTGATAATTTAAAGATAATACTATTGTTTATCGGTCTATTTTCTTTAATTTTCGTTTTAATATTGATTGTTTTTTTTATTAATTTACAAAGTCATCTATTATCAGTCCAGAATAACCTTATCAAGAATGATAACTTTTTTCGACTCGGAAAACTTTCTTCGTCAGTTGCCCATGAATTAAGGAATCCCTTACAGATTATTAGGGGCAATCTTGAAATCCTTCTTGAAACCGAAACCGATGATGAGAATAAGGAGATATTTAAAAGTATTATTGAAGAGATATCACGGATGAATAGGACGATTCAGTCAATGTTAAATATTTCAATTAAAGAGAAGGATAAGCGTCAAGCAGTTGATATTAATGAAATTATCCAGGAACTTATAACAGTTTTTAAGCCCAAGATAAAAAATGCCGGGATGGAGATAAATTTTCAGCCCGGGACTATTCCTGAGATTATTTTTGATAAAGACAAATTTAAACAGGTGCTGATGAACCTGATTCAGAATTCATTTGAATCCTTAAAATCAGGAGGAGAGATTTTATTGATTACCAGTTCTAAGGGTAAAAAGATTATTCTTGAAGTAATAGATAATGGGTGTGGAATTGACTACAAATTGCAGGAAAAGGTTTTTGAGCCTTTTTTCTCTACTAAGACCACGGGTGCAGGGATAGGTTTAGCCGTGGTGAAGAGAATTCTGGAAGAAGGCTATGCCCTGATTGATCTTGAGTCAGAACGGGAGAAGGGAACAAAATTTACTATTACATTTAACCTTATCAACAGAGAAGTTAAAAGCGATGGAAAAAGTTAAGATTTTAATTGCTGATGATGAAATCAAGATATTAGCAATGCTGAAGAAATACTTAAGTAAATTAGGTTTTGAAATTCTAATTTCAGAGAATGGAAAACATGCCTATGAAGTTTATAAGGAATCTAATCCGGATATTATAATTTCTGACCTGGAGATGCCGATTTTAAATGGTTTGGAACTTTTGAAAAAAATCAGAAGGGAAGATAAGATAGTTCAGTTTATTTTTATTACAGCTTTTGCAAGTACAGATTCTGCAATTGAAGCGCTTAAGTTAGGAGCAGTTGATTATGTTATTAAGCCCTTTAAGTTAGAAGAGATTAAAATTATAATTGAACGAATTTTAGAACGGGAAAAATTAGTAAAAGAAAATAAGAATTTAAAGCATGAGGTTTTAAAGAACTATGCCCTGAATTCTTTTATAGGAAAAAGCAAGAATGTTGAAAAGCTAAAAACCAAACTAATGAAGATATTGAATACCAACTCAACAATATTGATTACAGGAGAGTCAGGCACAGGCAAGGAATTAGCCGCAAAGATAATCCATTATAATTCCAACAGGGCAGCGTGCCCCTTCATTAGTGTTAATTGTGCTGCGATTCCCGAGCCACTAATTGAATCTGAATTATTTGGAATTGAAAAGAATATTGCGACCGGAGTAAATGCCCGGCTCGGTAAGTTTGAGATCGCAGATGGCGGCACACTATTCCTGGATGAGATAGGAGATATGCCGATATTTCTTCAGGTTAAAATATTGAGGCTGCTTCAGGAGAAGGAATTTGAAAGAGTTGGCGGACTAAAAACAGTTAAGAAGGATGTTAGAATAATTGCTGCAACTAATAAGAATCTTGAAGAAGAAATTAAATCGGGGAATTTCAGGGAAGATCTATTTTACAGGTTGAATGTATTTCCAATAAATATTCCTCCACTCCGGGAAAGAGCTGAAGATATTTTAATGATTGCTGAAATGGCAATATTTAAACTTTCCGGGTTGAAAGATCTTCTCGAAGATTCAGTGAAGAAGGTTCTGATTAATTATAATTGGCCGGGAAATGTAAGAGAATTGCAAAATATCCTGGAATATTCATTAATAATGTCCGAGAGAAAAATAATTAAATTAGAACACCTCCCTGATAAGATTAAAGGCAAAACAGTAACTGAATCAACAGGGAAACATATTTCACTACCGGAAAGCGGTTTGAAATTTAACGACCTGGAAAAGGATTTACTTATCCAGGCACTGAATAAGGCAAAGGGAAATAAAGCCAAAGCAGCCAGGCTTCTTGGTATCTCAAGAAGAACATTGATTTATAGATTAAAAAAGTTTAATATAAAATGAAAAGAGCTAAATTTATAACTACGATTTTTTTATTACTATTAATGTTTTCCGTAACCATTTATGGAGAACAGATTAGTTTTGATACAGAATATCAGATTTTAACAAATCTGCGGGATTTTATTTATACAAAATTAAAATCAGGGGAAGATGAATTAGAAAAGATAAACACCGAGCATGTTCATTTAGAAAAAAAGAGTAAAGCAATAATTAAAAAAATAGAATTAAAGAAAGAAGAATATTTTTCCGAAACTAATAAGAGAGAAAAGAAAAGAATAAAAAAACATTTAACAGAGCTATTGAACAATTTAATTGAAAACAATCTTGAGTTGAAAAAAAACGAACATGTTCGAAATATAAAGGTTGAAGAGTTTAAGGATTTCGGAAGAGTTCAAAATAACATTCTGTTGGAGAATAAGAATAAAGTTTCAAAATCGGAATTATTAGAAAAGGAAAAGTCAGAACTTCTAACTGAATATAAAAGAATAATCCGAGAGATTAATAGAGTTGTGTTTAAACAAAAATATGTAAATGAACTTTTCCTTCAAAAGCTGGAGCAGATGAGACTGAATAATCGGAAAATTAAGTTTTTAACACCATTTGTAACCAATCTTACTTTACAAAAAAATAAAATGGAAGAAATCGTTAAAAATAAGAAAAGTGTAATTTATAGAATTGAACTTGCAAGAATAGATTCTGAGATTGAAATATTTAATTCAGAAGTTCAAAAATTCGCTTTGAAAAATAAACATATTTATGACTCAATTATTTTAAAAGAATCAAAAATATATTTCACAAATCTAATATTAATAAGAATAGAAAACGAATACATATTTTCAAAAAAATATATATCAGAAGAAGATATATTCGATATGGAATCACTTTAAATAAACGTTTGAATGTCATTGTCCCGACGCGTCGGGATGGCTTCCGCTACACTCCAGCCACGCGCTAAAGCAAAGAGTGGCAATCTGGGAGCAAGCTCCCTTTGTGAAAAAGAACATTTGAATGTCATTGTCCCGACGCGTCGGGATGACTTCTGCTACACTCCAGCCATGCGCTAAAGCGAAGCGCGGCAATCTATCTTTTAGAAGAATCCCCTCATTTTTTATATTAATATGGAGTATATCAGGTAAATCTCTGGCTATCCTGGTACAAAGCAATAAATTGCTTTGTAATATAAGACTCAATAATATTAACAAGAGAAATTTAGTGCATCAATAAAAATAATGCAAATTAATTACTAATGGTTATTGGCAAGATAAAAGGAGACCACTTTTTTATTAATATAGAGAGCTTCGGGAATGTTCATAATATTAACAGCAGGCTTATAATATAATTTTTTAATTTTCCTGATGCAAAGGA
>DAOVMD010000403.1 GCA_030630935.1 Candidatus Mcinerneyibacteriota bacterium
AAGAAAGAAAGAGACTTAAAAAAGACTTGTAAGGGACTTATTTATATTGTTTATAATTGTTTAGTGCATTTATTGCTTGAAGGTTCTAATGAATGCAAAAATAATTGACAGTGAACTAAAGAGAACTAACGAGAACTAAAAAAACAAAGAGAAAAAACAAAGAAAGATAATTCACCATGAAGGACATGAAGAAAAACAAACAAAAGGAAAATAAATAGAATTGTAGGTCGCTGATCAAAGAGAGGAGATCCCGCCCACCCCGAAGTAAATTCGGGATAAACTCCACGTATCAGGAGAACTTAAGAGAACTAACGAGAACTAAAAAAAACAAACAGAAAAAAATAACAGAGACTTTTACGAGACTTGTAAGGGATAAATAAAAACTTAAGAATTGTTTGCCAATATCTAAAAAACGACTGTTCCGGAGCCCTGCACCCTAGCGAAGCGCGTGGTACAGGGTCTGTTCTCTGCTCTCTGATATCTATGAAGTTAACAGAGTTAACCTCACATTACCAATTCTTTTCCCCATTGTCTTGATTACTTCCGGATTCTTTATCAAGCTCCTTCATAATCTCTTCAGGAGTCATAGAGAAAATATCCTTTCCCTCTTTCGGTCGACGTTTAAAATATTTTTTCGTGAGTTTCTGTTCATTTTTTATGAATTTCTTCAGGATATTATCTATCTGTTTATCTGAAAGTTCATTTGGATTATTACCCTCCCTCTCTTCACCCTTTCCTGTTGACGAATTAGAGCTCGGATCCTGCGGTTGGGTTTGATCTTGGTTTTGTTTAGAATTGTTGTTTGATGAATTTTGATTATTGTTCTGTTGATTTTGTTTAGAATTATTGGAATTGTTTTGATTTGGTTTATTACAATTTTGATTCTTTTTATCTTGTTGCTTCTGTTGTTGCTTCTGCTGTTCTTCCAACATTTTTTTTGCAAGCTCAAGATTGAATTTTGTATCCTCAGCATCGGGTTGAATTTTTAATGCATCTTCATAGGATTTAATTGCTGATTTAAAATCTTGTTTTTTAAAATTACTATTTCCGATATTATGCAGGAGTTTATACCTTAATTCTGTTCTATCTTCATCCTTCTTATAATAATGGAGATTATCTAAGGAATCCTGGTATTTTTTTACTGCTTCATCGAAATTGTCAGCTTTATAAAGGGTATTGCCCTGATTATAAAAAATCTTTGGATGAGTATTATTTAATTCAAGAGCTTTTTCATATATCCCAAAGGCATCTTCATATTTTCTACCTTTGAAATTTCGATTACCTCTTCTATTAAGGTCATATAGTGGATCAAGGAATGAGGATAGGTAGAAGGAGATAAATAATATCGAGATAAGAATAATACCTTTTTTCATATTAAACGTTGTTTAAATTATTCAATAAATATTTACGTGATCTCAGGGTAATTTATTTAGGGTAATAGTAGAGACGTGCGATAGCACGTCTCTACTAAATCATTTAATCTTCTTTTGTCTCTTTGGCAGCAGCTTCCTTCATCTCTTTTTCTTCTTCTTCTCTTTCTCTTTTTTCTGCTACTTTATCTTTGATGTTTCCAATTCCAATAAAAATTGAAATTAATCCAACAAAAAACAGAAATGGCGGAATTGTACCCTGAACAACATCTTTAAAAGCCTGCCACCAACCACCACCAGGATTTAAGACTAAAAGAACAACACAACCTGCCATTGCGATCAAGCCGAATAAAATTGCTAACATAAAAAAGTCCTCCTTATTTTTAGGTTTTCACCAGTTTATTTTCTAATCTATTTAATCTATTTTCAAAATCAGGAATGAATGAACTGTAGGAATAAGTATCTTTACAGAAATTAAGTCCTGACTTAACTGTTTCAAGAGCTTTTTCAATATCCTTTTTATTATGCTCATAGAATTTCGATAGTTCAAGAAATGCATCCGGGCCAAAAAAATTTGAATATGGTTTTAATTTTTCCCAAATTTCAATTGAATCATCAATTAGTTTTAGCTTCTTATAAATAAATGCTAATCGGCAACTTCCTTTTATAAAAAACTCTCTTTCACAAGAATCTTCTGCCTCAAATAATTTTGAGAAAATCTCTGTTGCTGTCCTTAGTTTCGAATTTTTCTCATAAAACCTTCCGGCATTGAATAAAATATCATATGGTTGTGAAAGGTAATTTGAAACGACATCTACTTCTTTGACAAGGATACCGACCATTGAAATTATATCATAAGCATTATGTTCAATTACTTTATTTATCATTGCAGGATTCCTATGCCTAACATAATCAAAGTAAATTCCCGGTATCTGTTCTGACGGCACATCATCTTTCCGATAAAAAGAAAGAAGGTTGCGTTCGAGATTTGTCAAATTAAAAGCATCCAAATGCTGTTTCCATAACCTTCTTGCAGGATGTAGAAGGTCAAGATGAGGAATACTTCTGATATCCTTCATAATCCTGGTAAGAATTAATCGCATCTCAATGTTGGGAATATCAAAGGTTTTTCCATTGAAACTTACAAGTGCTGCAAACTCATCAAGGAATTTATCAATCTCAATCAACATCGGTTCTTCTTCATCAAAATCTCTCATAAAATATTGCCGTAAGATATATTTATCTTTCTTGAAATAACCGATTCCAATCAAGAAGAGATATATCCCCGTACCGGATAGACCGGTAGATTCTGTGTCAATGAATGCGATCTCGTTTAATTCAATGTCTCTAAACCTCTCTTCTTTCCCAATTAAAGCCAGATACTTCTTTTTTATATCAAAGAACTCCTTGAATGCAGTATTTCCATGAACATCTGAAAGGGGATATTCATTTTCAATAAGTAAAAACGAACCTGCGGAGTTGGTGATCTCTTCACCTTTTAACTCTGCCCGTTTCAAATCCTTTTTCGTTGTTTGTCTGGTATTATCCCGGTTCTCAATTCTTCTGATTAACTTTCGTAATCGGTCAAGTTCTTTTTTATCCAAAATAAACCTCATAAAACAAATTATTATTGATAAATTATATCATAAAAAGCGATATTTGTAAAGTAAATTTTTAGGGACGTACATTAACTTCTTATAATCAATGTACATTTATGTACATTGGTAAATTAAAAATACTAATTTTTAAATTAAATTATTTATATTATGAACCGAACACGTGATGCACTCCCCACTTCGGTTAACTTTGTTAACCTCACCGAGAACAGATTCGTTACAATCCCTTAGGGACTGCTGATAATAGCCCAGCAATTCATTGCTGGGTAGAGAAAGCCCCCAGATACACACTGTCCCGTAGGGACAGCTGTACAAGCAACTCCGTTGCTTGTACAGAGAGCAGAGAGCAG
>DAOVMD010000393.1 GCA_030630935.1 Candidatus Mcinerneyibacteriota bacterium
AATCGGGGTAAACTTAATCACCTCCCTTCGGTCGTCGACCTGCTAAAGAAATATTTTTTTTGTTTATTTTTTCTCTGTGTTCTCTGCGTCTGGAGTTTACCCCGTTTTTTCGGGGCGGTTAGAATTGCATTCAATTGTTTTATTAAGCAACAAGAGCTATAAATAAATAAAAACAATATAAATAAATCCATTATAAGTCTCTTCCAGTCCCTGTTAAAAATTTTCTTTTCTTTGTTTTCTTTTATCCCGTCCATCTCCCGATGCGTGGAGTTTATCCCGAATTCACTTCGGGACGATACGGGATTTCCTCCCTTCGGTCGTCGACCTGCTGAAGAATTAAAATGTTTTTTGCATTCAATCGAATTTTTAAGCATCTAAGGATCAACACAAATGCATTGTATTTTCAAAAGCAAAATACTTCTTACTTATTCATTCTTCATTATTACTTGTGAGCGAAGCGAAACTATTCCTTATCAATTACATGTTTAATTCTTAATAATAAAACTTCTTTCTTGAGAGGTTTTCTAATATAATCAATTGCTCCTAATTTCAAACCCTTAATTTCTGATTCATTATCCGTAACTGCGGTTAGAAAAATAATTGGGATGTTAATATTTTTTTTCCTCAGCTCTTTTATAAATGCAAACCCATCCATATTGGGCATTATAACATCAACTAAAATTAAGTCAAAATTATTCCCACCAAGTTTTATAAAGCCTTCAATCCCATCACGGGCAAAATCAATATTATAATCCTTTCTTAAGTATAACTCTATTAATTTCTGTTCATCAATATCATCTTCAAGGAGAAGAATTGACGGGAGGTCATTTTTCCTCTCTTGCTTATTAGGCTTAACTTTATTTTTTATAATTATTTCACTGGGTTGAGTTGTGGTATTATTTTTAAAAATTAAATCTTCTTCGTCTGAAAGAATTTTATTAAATATCTGTTTGACATCACACTTAAATTCTTTAATTTTTGAGATTGCATGATCACTCATAATACAGTCACCTTGATTCCTTATGAAATTTCGAATTTCAGATATAGGAGAGGCATTTCGAATCATTCTGGAGATTTCTGAGTTAAAATTAATAACTTCAAATATTCCTTCTCTTCCAAGATACCCGGTATGATCACACTTTAAACAACCAACTGGTCTTGCAACCTTTTCCGGGATGTCAATTGTATAATTTTTCAACATTGCAATTTCTTCTTCTGTAATATGTGAAATGATTTTACAGGATGAACATAACACTTTAACTAATCTCTGAGCAATAACTGCATTAATTGCATCTGCCATACTACCTCTATCTATACCAAGCCGTTCCAACCTGAACAATGCTGATGTTGCATTTGCAGTGTGCATTGTAGAAAAAGTCAAGTGCCCTGTGCTTGCAAAGTCAATTGCCATTCTTGCTGAGTATGTATCTCTAATTTCACCAAGGAATAAAATATCCGGATCTTGCCTTACAGCAGATTTTAATAAAACCTCAAAAGTAACTTTTATTTTATCATTAACCTGCTGCTGATTCGCAAAAGGAATAGAATATTCGATCGGGTCCTCGACTGAAATTAAACTTCGGTGTTTAAAGTCAATCTTTGATAGTAAACTATAAGCTGTTGTTGTCTTCCCTGAACCGGTTGGTCCAACAATAGAAATTAAACCCTGAGTTCGGGAAGTTAATTTTAACAGTAATTCTATTTGTTTCTCATTCAGACCTAATTCATTTAAATCTCTAAGTTTTGCCCCGGGTTCTAATAACCTGATAACTAAACCTTCTCCATATTGAGAAATCGTCGTTGCTAATCTTAACTTAAATAATCTGTTTTCAATTAACGCCTCAAATGACCCGTCCTGAGGTTTACGCTTCTCGGTTATATCAAGTTCACTTAAGACCTTATACCTTGAAATTACCTTCTCTCCGACCTCTTTTTTCAATGTATAAAAATCCCTTAGATCACCATCTATCCTGAATCTAATGATTGTAGAAGTATTTTTTGCTTCAATATGAATATCACTAGCACGCTCATCAACTGCAGATTCTAACAGTTTATTCGTAAATAATAAAATTGGGTATTCCTTAATATTTGATTTCTCAACACGTTGAAGTAATTCTTTAAAAACAAATCCAGATCTTTGGTCAGTCTCAATAATCTTTACCGATGACTTCTTCTCGATACTCGTTGTAATCCCTTCGTGAAATAAATTATCAATATTTGAAGGTTCTGTTATAAAAAGTTCTGAGTTTTCAAAGTCCAAAACTAACTTACCTAAATCATCCAGAAGTTCCAGATCAAATGGATTACTCATAATAAAACCAAGTTTTGAGGATTTTGTATGAATAGGAACAACAGAATTCTTAATACAAAATATAGTCGGTAAAACCCCTAATTCAATATCCGCTGAATTTACAAATGAAACATATTCAAGATTTAAAAAATCTGAGACGAACTCAGCAAGTTTCTTATCAGAAAGCTGAACTAAACTGGATATACTATATAAGTTTATTGGTTCCAACCTATATAAAAGGTCCAAAATATTTTCTTTAGACTCAAGTTGTTTGTAAAGATACTCTTTAAACTTAATGAACTTTGATTCAATAATATTTATCCTGGAGCTGGGAAGCTCACGGAGAAATTCTTTCCAAATAATGCTCTTCTCAAGATTTGATTTTATCTTTTGAATGAGCAGCTCTTCCTTAATCGGTTTCAGAATATAATCAACTGCACCAAGGGAAAATGCTTCTGTACGAGTTTTCTTATCGTCATCAACCGAAATAAATATAATCGGGATGAAAATTAGTTCAGGGATCTGATGGATTCGTGAACATACCTCAAAACCACTCATCTTAGGAATGTTTACATCAATTAAAATAAGGTCTGGTTTCTCCTGCTCAGCTACCTCACAAGCCTTCCAGCCTTCATCAATTAGTATAGGTTCAAAACCATGAGAATTTAAATATAAACTTATTAAATTCAGAACATCTAAATCATCATCTATGCAAAGGATCTTTGGCTTTCCGGACTTGGACTCGTCTTTTTTAACCATCTTTTCCCCTTTTTCTTCATATTACAGTTAATTTTAACATATTTAATAATTTTTGTCAAGATATATGCAGGTTCGGTTAACTTTGTTAACCGAACAGAGAGCAGAGAACATACAGCTTCGCTGCCGAGAACAGAGAAAAGTTGTTTTCTTGATAAAAGCTTTGCTTCGCTCTGCATTTATGATTGATAGTTATGGTTATTGGTAAGATAAAAGGAGACAGGCAAATTGTTGACTTTTATGAATGCAATTCAATGTTAATATAGGTAGATAACTAAAAATAGACCATTTTGATTTTATTTTTTTATCCTGTAAAGATAAAGTGATAGTACCCCCGCAATTTATTGCGGG
>DAOVMD010000331.1 GCA_030630935.1 Candidatus Mcinerneyibacteriota bacterium
TACCAATAATTCTAACAGTGACCGCAAAGCAATTATTATTGATAATAATTCTGCACCCACCTTAACCTACACTGGTGAAGTTAATTATGTAAGTGATGGACTTGATCCTGAGACAGGGCATGTGGAGGATATATTCACCTGGCGTGTAAACTATACTTCATCGAGTAATATTATGCCTAAGTCCGGGTACCCGAAAGTACACATTCTCAAAGCCGGTCAGGAAATCACCGGTAGTCCTTTTGCAATGACTGAAGTTGACACAAATGATTCTGATTCCACCGATGGGAAATATTATGTGTATTCATCTACGTTAATAACCGGCAAAGATTATACATATTACTTTGAAGCATACAATGCATTCAATACTGTTGCAGAAGGTGAAGCGACTTCCCCGAAGGATGCTCCGGATGTAGGGGAGAAACTGCCGCCGGCTACTGTTACAGATCTTTGTGTTCGTGGTCAGAGTTATAATGTAATTGTTCTTGAATGGACTATACCCGGTGATGATGGTTGGATAGGAACAGCAGAGATGTATGATTTCCGATATTCTTTCTCACCGATTAATGATGACGGTGATTTCTCTACTGCAACACAATGTGATTCTGAACCACCTCCCCACTGGGCTGACGGAGAACGAACACAAAAATATACAGTGACCGAGCTTCAAAAAGAGACAACATATTACTTTGCAATGAAAACCAGGGATGATGAAAGTAACTGGTCAGCATTATCAAATTGTGCAAATGGTTATACAGGTGTTATTCATCCAAAGGAAGCTTCTACTCAATCATGGGAGGAAGGTGATGGCGGAGATACTTACCATATCACGAACTGGATGGTGAAAATCCTTCAGCAAAATGATTCAGTACTGAACTGTGAGAATGTTACATTTTCAATTGTACTTGCAAATACCTGGGTACAGGTAATTGATCCTAACTTAGAATTTCCGGATACCGCAGCTGGGGGAGAAAATTGGAGTAACGATGCCATTACCTTTGATCTGACAAATCGTCCTGGTGATGCGGGCAACCCGGTTACATATATCGAGGTCTGGTTCGATGTGATTTATCATGATGCAGCAACTCGATCAGTTTTGACAATCCCCGGCGGTTCTTTACAGATTCCTATTCCCGGACCTGTTTCCCCGCCGAAGGATGTGGCTGCAGAACAGATGAATGAGAAAGTTAGATTAACCTGGAAACCTTCAAAGGTCGGCGGAGACCCGGAAGGATATAACATCTATCGAAGAGTAAATGACAGTAAGTGGAAGCAGATAAATCCGTTCCCGGTTACAGATAGGATATACAAAGATACTGATGTTGAAGATAGATTCAAGTATTCATATAAAGTTACTTCTATCTTAGGCGATTTTGAATCCGGATATTCCGCTGTTGCTAAAGTCAAAGTGAAATTGAATTATGAAACTCTTGATGAAGTACAGAACTACCCAAATCCTGCAAAGGATAAAGTTGTATTTAATAAATTACCTCGCGGTGCAAAGGTCATGATCTTTACATTGTCAGGTGAACTTGTCTATACATTAAAGGCAGATTCAAGCAAGGAAGAATGGTACCTGATTAATAAGGCAGGGAAGAAAGTTGGTAATGGAATATATTACTATGTGATTAAATATAATGGCAAGACCAAAAAAGGAAAGATTGCCATAGTTAGGTGATAAGAAGATTTGGGATTTGAGAGTTGAGATTTGGGAATGATGAGTGACGTTTGATGTGTTTTCTCAAAACTCAACACGCAACACCCAAAACTGGACTGCGTAGCAGTTCTTTGGAAGATTTGTGATGATAGAAGGAGTTTTGAGATTTGGGATATGTGTTTTGAGAATGTTTGCAAACGTCTGAGGTGGGTATATGACGTTTGCCCTTAGCTCCCAAAACACAACTCCCAAAACCCAAAACCAGACTGCGTAGCAGTCTTGTGACTCCCAACTCTCAACACTCAAGACTGGACTGCGGAGCAGTCTTGCAATACTCAAAGCAGCTATTTTAAATTATCCAGGAGGTGGGTATGAAAAAAGTATTGGTTTGTATCAGTATTATTTCAGTTGTGTTATTTTTTTCTATAGGTTGTGGAGGACCAAAGCCAGAGGAAACGATTAGTAATTTTTTCAATGGAATGAAAACCGGTAATGAAGAACTTTTTCTTAGTTCTTTAGATTTTGAGTCATTTAAAATTTGGAAAGAATTGAATTGTCCAATTTCTGCTTTTTCAGGCGACGAATTAATTTGGGAACTTGAGAAGATTGAAAAGAAAAATTCAAATAATGCCAGAGCTTTGGTAAAAATAATAAACGGTAATGAAAAAGAATTTTTGGAGCTGGGTTTAATAAAAGAAAAAAACAATTGGAAAATCAAAGGTAAAGATATAGTTTTAAAACTTGCTTACACTTTAACAAGATCATGCGCAGGAAATCTTCGGAACTTAGGAATAATACTTACAGTGTATTCTACTGACCATAAAGGACATTATCCCCAAAATCTAAATGTCATAAAAGATTTAGGTTATATCGCGAACCTACCGAAATGCCCTCTTTGCGGAGAAGATTATATTTTAAAAATAGATAGTTGGTATAGTGTTAAATTTGAGATATTTTGTCCTTGTGCTGATAAACATCAAGCAAATAAAAAAGAAGTTAAAAAGGTTAGGATTTTAAAATACGAAGCAGCAAGAGGTGTAGTTTTAAAGTAACCAACACACAACTAGACTTCGAAGAAGTCTTACGATTTGGGATGTGTGTTTTGAGAAGAAATGCAGACGTTTGAGTTGGAAATATAACGTTTGATACTTACTCTCAAAACCCAAAACCCAAAACCCAACACGGTTTTTTACTGCGGAGCAGTCTTCGATTCGCAATGACAAAATGGAGTTATCGGACAACCTTTTTAGAATGCATTGATTCGCAGAGCTCATCAACGCACTCCATAATAAAAGAAAAAAATATTGACATTAACCTGTAATTATGATAAAATTTGATTTTAGTTTGAAATAAAAATACCAGGAATAATGAATAGAGAAGCAATTATAAATTATGTAGGTGACAGGCGGATATTTTGGCGTGGTGAGAGCTACTATGAAACCGGGAAGATTGTAAGTTTTACAAAGACCGGGAACAAGATCCGTGCCTTTTCACTTGGGAGCCGGAACAGGCGTTATAGTGTTGAGATTGAATTTCATAAAGATGGTGGGGTCAAGACCGCGTATTGTTCTTGTCCTTATTACCGGAGCGGATATATTTGTAAACATATTGCAGCAGTTTTAATTTATTACTGTGAAGAGTATTTTTTAAGTAGTCCAATTATAAAAGATGAAAAGGAATTTAAAGATGAGAAGGAGATTACTTTTCTAATTGAGACCGATGGTTTTTACATGCCTGATGATCCTTTATCAGAGATATCAAATGAGTTATCGGTCACAGAAAAGGATTTATCAACAGATAAATATAGATTAGTTTTTAGAATAGGTTACTTGCATCAAAATTATCATTATAGTGATAACTGGACAATAAAACCGGCGCTTCAGTATAAAAAGAAGAACGGTGATTATGGTAAACTTAGAAAATATAAGAAGAATAACCTCACTATGGAATGCACAGAGTTGGAGATGAGCATACTCAATAAGATTGACATAGAACATCACCACGACTTGTTTAGAACTTATATTAAACAAATAAAGGAACATAGGATTCCAACTTATATTGATGTTAATTATAAATCTTTTCCAATAACATTCGTCCCAATAAAAGAGATTGAGATACAATTTAGAATTTACAATTTAAATGAAGTTACTAATGAATATTATTTCACACCTAATTTAATTATCACAGATGATAACGATATAATTTATGATGTTGAATTACTTAATGAAATAATTATAGATCCATTTAATATTTGGATAATAAATGAAGACGGGAGAATATTTTATAAAGAGAATAATAAACCCGGATACTTAATCTTAAAATACATTTTAAAAAGGAATGAGAGTTTTTCCGCAAGCCAGATAGAACGCATCAAGAAACTTATAAATAAGAATAAAGTAAAGTTTATAAATATAAATTTCAAACAGAAATCAATTAAGATTTCTTATCCTATCCCAAAACCGTATATAGAAATTGAAGAGAGAACCCCAAAGAAATTATATTTTAA
>DAOVMD010000172.1 GCA_030630935.1 Candidatus Mcinerneyibacteriota bacterium
AATAAACTGCTCACCCCTATTATTGCTAAGACTGTCATTAATAAAATCTTTTTTTTCATCACTTTCCTCCTCTATTGGTGAAAAAAAGTTTAAAAATTGGCGGAAATCTTCCCTCTCCCACTCAGCGAGAATAAGTATGTTTGGAGGAAGCTCCACCTCACCCCTAACTTCTGTAAAGATCCGGATCTCCTGTAGTAACTCTATTTCTTCAGTCTTGCAAGCTGACCGCAGGCAGCAAAGATATCTGTACCTGCACTCTCCCGGAATGTCACTGCATTCTTTCCGGTCATCAAAATATTTTTAAAAATACTTATTTTTTTTTCGGTAGCTCTTTTATATTTGGTTCCCGGGAACGGATTAAATGGAATCAGATTAATTTTACATCGGATTTTACCTGTTAATCTCAGGAGATTCCCCGCTTCTGTTGTTGAGTCATTAATATCCTTTATCAGAACATATTCAATTGTTGGTCGTCGTTTAAATAGTTTCTTCTTTCCAATGAGAAAATTAAAAATATCTTCAACAGAATATTTCTTATTAATAGGCATCATATGATTTCGTTTATCATTAAACGTAGAATTCAAAGAAACTGCAATCCCAATATTAGGAAATGCTATTAATAAGTTTTCAAGCTCCGGTAATAAGCCACAAGTTGAAACTGTAATCTTTCTCAATCCAAAATCTAACCCGCTTGGGTCAATTAAAATTTGAATAGCTTTAATTAAATTATCAAGGTTGAGTAATGGTTCACCCATCCCCATAAACACAAGGTTTGTTGGACGCTTTCCATAGTCCTTACAAATCAATAACACTTGTGAAATATATTCAGAAACGGACAATGACCTTTTATAATCTAATCCGGCAGTTGCACAAAAAGTACAACCCAACGGGCATCCAACTTGAGAACTTAAACATTGAGTTCTTCTTTTATCTGCAAAAATTAAAACAGTTTCAATTACTTCATCATCCAATAATTTAATGGAGTACTTTGTTGTCCCGGTTTCTTTTTCAGATAATTTTTCATTAATATTTGGAAGCAAGAAAGAAAACTCGTCAGATAACTTTTTTCTATCGAGCTTTGAGATTTCTGTCATCTCTTCAAATGAAAGAACATATCTCTTATAAATTTCAAGATAAATTTGATCAGCTCTAAACTTTTTATATCCCTTCCCGATCAGCTCAATCTTTAACTCTTCATTTGTAAAATTTAAAATTGAATCCATTCATTAGCCTCTGGGGTGAAATTTCTTATGAACTGTTTTCAGGTAGTCCCTTGAAATATTAGTATAGATTTGTGTGGTTGAAATATCTGCATGACCGAGCATCTCCTGAACCGACCTGAGATCAGCACCATTCTCAATCAAATGAGTTGCAAATGAATGCCGAAAAATGTGGGGGTAAATATTCTTTTTCAAACCACTCTGTAATGCGTATTTCTTTATTATTTTCCAAACAGATAAACGGGATAAAGACTTTTTTAATCTTGAAATAAATAAGTAATCTGACTCGGTTTTTTGTATAATTTCAGGACGGGATTGTTTTAAGTATTCATTTACAACTTTAATTGCAACTTTTCCGATTGGAACAATCCGTTCCTTATTCCCCTTCCCTATCACACGGACATATCCAATATCCGAATTGAAAGATGAAATCTTCATATTTGTTAACTCGGAAACTCTTAACCCTGCACCATATAACAGTTCAAGAATTGCTAAATCACGAAGGCCATATTTAGTATTCTTATCCGGAACTTCAAGTAATTTACTAACCTCAGTTATTGAAAGGACTTCAGGTAATTTTTTCCAGATCTTTGGTGAGTCAAGATTTGAGGAAGGATCTTTCGTAAGGACCCTTTCCATTAATAAAAATTTGAAAAATGTTTTAATTGCTGAGAAATGTCTTGCAATAGTTGACGGTGCCAGCTTCATCTTCTTTAAAAAAGTCAGGTGTAAAATTATATCAGCTCTCTTCACATTTGTTACACCCTTGATATTATGCATATCCAAGTATTCAACAAATCGTTCTAAATCACCCTGATAACTAATAATTGTATTTTGAGATAAGCCTTTTTCTACTTTTAGGAAATGTGAGAATTTTTTAAAGATTTGGTCCATTTATTTAAACGGTATTTTATGCTTTTCCATTCTATAGCGTAGAGCAGAACGCGAGATCCCCAGAAGCCCAGCGGCTTTTGTTTGGTTTCCGTTTGATTTACTGAGTGCCTGAAGGAGTAATTTCTTCTCAATCTCTTCAAGCTTAATCCCAGTATCAGGGAGGTCGATTAAAGAATCATCCGTTCCATCTATATATTGCTGGGATTCAATTATTATATCATCGGGTTCTATTAGATTCCCCTCAGATAAAATTACTGCCTGCTCAATAATATTCTCCAACTCACGAATATTTCCTAACCAGTTATAATCAAATATTTTTTGTAAGGCTTTCTTGGAAAATTCAACCTTCTCTATTCCATAATCAGTCTTGAATTTTGAAAGGAAAAAATTCGTCAGCTCCTCTAAATCTTCCTTATGCTCCCGTAATGGTGGAATATTAATTTGAAAAACCTTCAACCTGTAATATAAATCTTCACGGAATCGACCTTCTTTAATTGCTTTTTGAAGATTCTCATTTGTTGCAGAGATAAGCCGAACGTCAACTTTTATATTTGTATTCCCACCCACTCTTTGAAATTCCTTCTCCTGGATTACCCTTAGTATCTTCACCTGAGCTTCAGGTTTCATACTTCCGATCTCATCCAAAAAAATTGTTCCGCCGTTGGCAATCTCAAACTTACCTTCCTTATCAGTATAAGCATGGGTATAAGCTCCCTTAACATGACCGAAAAGTTCCGATTCAATTAACTCAAAGGGAATTGAAGTGCAATTTACTTTAATCAAAGGTTTATCGCGTCTGTCAGAAAGATTATGTATCAATTCTGCCAGGATCTCCTTACCGGTACCGGTCTCCCCTGTAATTAGTATGTTTGCTGTAGTCTTGGCTGATTTCTTTGCTAACTCTTTAATCTTAATGATCTTTTCACTGCTGCCTATAAACTCCCTGAACTTTCGCCTGTGTTTTTTCTTTAATAAAATATTCTCTTCCTTCTTAGATTCTTCCTTACAAAACAAATAACGGGAGACTGTTTGCTTTAATTCAATTAGTTTAAACGGTTTAATTATATAATCTACAGCACCTAATTTCATGGATTCAACAGCTGTCTCAACAGTCGCAAATGCAGTTACCATAATTACCGGTATGGCAAAACCGTTTTCATTTAACCATTTTAAGAAATCAAGTCCTGTCTCCTCCGGCATTTTTAAATCTGAAATTATTAAATCAATATCATTCTCAAAGATACTCTCTTTAGCTGTCTTGACACTACTGGCGAGAAAAACTTCATAGTTCTCTTCTGTTAATGATAATTCGATTACCCTCAGCATTTTCTTTTCATCATCTACAACTAAGATTTTCTTAGCCACTAAGTAACCTCCTAATATGGTAATGTAATTAGAATTTCTGTGCCTTTATTATCCGATTCAATTTTGATCTCACCATTATGAGAATCAATGATTTTATAAACTAATGATAACCCTAAACCAATGCCGGAATCTTTCTGAGTAAAGAATGGATTGAAAATCTTTGATAAATATTCCTTCTCAATACCAGAACCGTTATCTTTGAAAACTAACTCGATATATTGGTTATCTTTCCTATGACGTAAGTCTCCGGATATAAATATTTCTCCGCCTTCATCCGGAAGTGCATCCAGAGAATTCTGAATCAGATTGTTAATCACCTGGGATATTAGTTCCTTGTCCGCTTTCATATTTAAAGGTCCCTTTGATGAACCTTCTAACTTTAGTTCAATCCCACGGGTATCAATTGTTTTACGAAAGTAATTTGAAATGTTATTGTTTACAAGTTCCCAGAAATTAATATTCTCTTTATTTATATCAATTGGAGAACTTAATTCTAAAAATTTCGTGACTAATAAATTTAAACGATCAGTCTCAGAAATGATGAAATCAAGGATCTCGACTTTATCATCAGTTGCCAAATCCTGATTTGATAATAATTCAGCTGAATTCTTAATTATCCCTAACGGATTCCTAATCTCATGTGCAATTCCCGCAGCCATATGTCCTAATGCTGCAAGGGTCGAGGTTTGGGTTATCTTCTCCTGGGCTACTTCTAAGTTCCTGACCAGTTTGCGTAAACGACGATTCTTCGATTCAAGTTCATCAATGAAAAGAATATTCTTAGCTGCAACAGATGTCGGGCCGATTATTAAATTCATTAAGTGGATATCTTCTAAAGTAAGAATCCTCCCGGAATTTTTATAAAAATCTATCACGTTTATAAAACCAAGTATCTTTTTATGATAATAAATGGGAAAAATAAATTTCCATTCATCCTCGAGTTTAACCTTTATTTTTTGAAGTAATAACTTCTCAAGATCAATGTATTCAGGATTATCTTTTAATAATTTAAATATTTCATTATTGATTTCGATAGTCTCAACCCGACCGCCTTTCATATACTTCTTATACTTATTACCTTTATGCTTAATATAAAGCTGGATCATATAAAAGCCCATGCGCTCAGGAAGGATTTCAGTTAATATCATGGATAGATTCTTAGACTGAAGACGTGTACTTAATTTTAAAAGAATCGTGTTTAGTAGTTCGTTGAAATCATACGGATTAACAAGAAGGAATCTTTCAATTAAATATTTTGCCAATTTAAATACCGGGAATGCAATTACCAAAAATATTAACGGATATAAAAATGACCCTAAACCAGATTCCAAGTTAAGAACATTTAAAAAAGCTGAGTTTAGAAATAAAATAAACCCAATCATAAAAGTTAAGTATAGAATAAATTCAAAGATTGAGGAGATTATTATGTTAATTTTTTTTAATCTGAATTTTGTTATGACTTCATACAACAGGATTGTAACTATTAATATTATCGGACTCAGGAAATTAATTAAAGAAATATCAGTAAGGAGCTTCACTAATTTAATAAAAAGGAAAGCCCCGAAAAGAATAATTATTGACTGTAAATATTTATACGAACGTAATCTAATTATTCCATTTGGTGATCTGTTCCAGGCAATTACGGTTACTGTGATGGAAATAAAAAACAGTAGAATATAAAATAAATTAAGATATAACAGGATATTATTTTCTTTTACACTTAAGAAAATATTCGTATATAAATTCAGTGATAAATCCATCTTAAAAACCAGGATAATAAAAACCACTGAAATTACTGACAGAATCCAGATTAGAACTCGAAAAAAGATACTCTTATTCCAGGAAATAATTCCCGAAAATACAAAAATCGAAAGCCAGAATAAAGTTAGAATTATATATTCAAATTTCAAAATTAAGATTAAAAGTTTTTCATTTATTTCAAATAAAGTTAGTATGCTTAAAATTGTCCATGTAATTCCTGTAATAAGTATAATTCCAAAACTTCTCTTTAGAATATTAGATAGCTCTTTATTTGCAATCGTTAAAAATAAATATATAATCTGTACAATTAATGTTAATAATAAAATTGTAATGATAAAATTCATTAATTACTCCGTAATAATCGCCATAGAAATATCTAATGATGAATATGAATGCGTAAGACTACCCATCGAAATAATGTCAGGTCCAACCTTCGCATAATCAATTATATTCTTCTCGTCTATATTACCGGAACATTCTACAATAATGCCATCAGGAATAAGTTTTAATAAGGGCTTCACTTCTGAAGGGGAAAAATTATCCAGCATTATAATATCTACCTTTGAATCAACTGCTGATTTTAATTGATCAATATCCTGGACCTCAATCTCAATTTTTATTGAATGAGAATTATTCGCCCTGACCCTGGCAACAGCTTCTTTTATTCCACCGGCAGCTTTGATATGATTATCCTTTATCATTACCATATCATACAATCCAAAACGATGATTAAAACCACCTCCGGCTTTGACAGCTAATTTCTCAAATACCCTGAAGTTAGGAGTCGTTTTACGGGTATCAACTAATTTCACTCCATAAGCTTCTATTTTCTTCACCAGTTTATTTGTCTTTGTTGCAATCCCGCTCATACGCTGGAGAAAATTCAAAGCCAGACGCTCTCCTATTAATAATGAAGACGCCTTACCCTTTAACTTTAAGATTATCTTACCCTTCTTAACAAAATCACCGTCATTATACAATTTTAAAATTTCAATTGAATGATCAATGTCATTAAAAACCATCTCAACAATGTCAAGACCGGAAAGAATACCCGGTGATTTCATTAAGAACTCCGCTTCAACAACTGCATTGTCAGTCTTCGAGAAAATTGAGTCAGTCGTAATATCTCCCTGAATTCCTAAATCCTCAATTAACGCTTGTGTGATAAGTTGCTTTATTATTCTTTTATTCATAATTTAACCTCTTTATTTATTATTTACATTATAACAGATTGTAAAAAAATGTCAAGTTTTTTTATATCGGATGAATTTGATAATTATATGGAGTGCATTGATGAGTTTACGAATCAATACCCCTGCAAGCAGGGTTTGTACAAAGGGTGCTTGCACCACATGATGAGTTTACGAATCAATGCAGTTTTGTTTTCATACGGGAGGATTATTAATTACAATCAGGGTTAAGACCCTTAACCCCTACTACT
>DAOVMD010000048.1 GCA_030630935.1 Candidatus Mcinerneyibacteriota bacterium
GCTTTATTGATGTAATACATACCGCGACTGAGAAGGAGTCCGGTATCTTTCTTTTTGAGTACATAAGTGATCGGAATTGACCCGGTCTCTGTGGTACTGAATATCCCTGAAGTATTGATAATAATCTCATTGTCTTTTATGAGATTTATATCAGATTCAAATATTTTATTGGTATCATCAAAACCAAGATACCCGGTAAATATACAACCCAGGTCTGAATTACTGTTAATCCTCGTAGTAAACTTAATCTCTTCACCATTGAAATATGATGGTTTATCCGTACTGAAATCAATGATTCTAATCCAAAATCCTCTAACATCAATCGGATATCGGTAGTCCTTACCATTAAATGAATATTTAATATCATAACTCCCCTGGTAAACTTCGGTAGGAATATCAAAACTAAAGTTCAAGCTTTTCGGACCGGTAATTTCAAATGAACTCTCCCAGTCAAATGGAGATTTTACATTTAAAGTTCCTGTATTATTTACAATAGCTGTGCATAAAACTTTGTCGTTCGAGTTATAAACAGATTTATCCGTATAGAATGTGATATCATCACCAATCAGGTTAAGATACTTATAACCCAAGTACACATACCGCCCGGTCTCTAATGAAAGTCCTACCGTAATCTTAGTACTGCCATCAACAACAGGTATATTAAACTGCAAAGAATGTGTTTCTTCAAGCGTGAAATCCCGGATATGATCAAGACCGGCATAAGTAATTTTCGCAGATAAAACCGGTGAGATCTCGGTGTTCAGGTTTGTAATGTTAACGGTTAATAATGCGGTATCACCCGGTTCATAGAGCTGTTTATCGAGAATTGTTTCAACCTGAATCTCCACACCTTTAACATGGAATTTAACTATTCCGGTTTCATTATTAAACCTGTACTCAGCGAAATAATCACCAGTCCTGATGTCATACGGAACCTGGAAATTACAAACGATATCCTTCTCTTCTCCCGGGTTCAATGTAGTTGTATACTTATTATCTGTATTCTCCAGGATATCAATTTCAAAACTGCATTCGCCGGTCTTTGACCCGGTATTCTTTATAGTAAAGGTCATTGAATTAAAGATATTAACATTATATGTCGGATAGACAGGTTTAGATATAATAACAAACTCAGGTTCCGTAACCTCAAAATCAAATGACTTTATTACGATTGGATCAAGTTCTTGATCCAGAACAACTCCGTATCCGGTATAGATTCCGGCTTCAATATTCTCAACAGAAATATATGCAGGCCAGGTAAAAACGGAATCTTTAGGAATATTAATATATTCATACATCACCCAGAAATCAGTTGCAACAGAAACATAACCCTTGAATTCATGGAACCCGTTATTTGTAACCTGAAGGGTAACAGGGATAAGTCCGTTATTCTCAATGCCTGCAATTATATCGAGAGAGATATCAATCCCGGGAATTACTTCAAAGGTTTTGATATCAGAGTCATAGGGACATACAACCTCAATGGTGTATATTCCTGGAATCAAAACAAGTTCAACATTCTCTGTTCTCTCATCACCGGGTTCAAGTTCATACATTTTATCAAGTGAATATTTAACTGACCCAAGATTATCCTTAACCACAATTGAGACCGGCAGCATCTCAGATACTTCACCGGTATTCTTTATTAATACAGGAATCGTAAACTCCGAATCCGGATATTGAGGTTCAGAGTTAATGATAACATCTGCATCCTCACCAAACCTGATTACCTGTGTAATCTTCTGAGAATAATCACCTGTAATGTTAATATTAAACTCGGTATCCTCTATAATTCCAAAGTACTCTTTAAATATCTTCTTCTCATCGGGATTAAGTTCAAATGATTTCACAATGCCCTGAATATTAATGTTCCCGGAAATATGGATACCGGTTGGATTATACAATTCAACTTGAATCGGGAAGATCTCTATACCAACGACTTCAGGAATATCGGTTTTAATTTCAATGACAGACTCTTCAACATTAATATTTAATTCATTATAGAAATCTCCAACCCGGCTGCCAAGGAAGAACGCGGTTTGTGAAGTTGTTGAGATAGAGAACGGGTAAGCCTTACCAGGTGAAAGTTCAGGTATGTTTTCCGAATGAATTTCAGAACCGTCTTTATAAATGTAATAGGTTATATTATTTTCGACAACCGTTGAATTATTCCCGACATGACCGGTTATGATAATATTTTCACCGGGCTTATAACCGGTTTTATCAGTCTCTGCAGTAATATATAATTGGCTGCCAATTACAAGGAAATCCTTTTTATCAGATGCTATTACCTGCGAAGTACCTATACCTGGGTCATTCTTCCAGATGGATTCATAAGTATATTTTCCAGGCTCTGTAATCACCAGAGCATTAACATCAGTGTTCTTGGATGAGTTGGCGAGAATATCAACTTTCCTTGTCTCTGACCAGATAGGTGAATTAATCTTCTTATAATTCAGAACAATTTTACTGATTTCAGGTGTTACATCGTGCTCCTGGGTCTCCAGCTGAACCTGGATCTCTATAAATCTACCCGGTTCAATATCCAGATCGATACCGGCGGTTATCCATCCTGACCAGGATTTGGTCTCGAGCCCGACCTCGGAATCTGCAGTACGTAACTTTAACTTAACCGATGTTCCAACCGGTTCCAGTTTAT
This sequence comes from Candidatus Mcinerneyibacteriota bacterium, assembly GCA_030630935.1. Classification (GTDB taxonomy): domain Bacteria; phylum AUK180; class AUK180; order JAQVHJ01; family JAQVHJ01; genus DAOVMD01. The sequence goes on from DAOVMD010000048.1 coordinate 2,660, forward strand.
CAAATGAAATTGATTCAAATACAGAGGCCATACCGCAATCATGAATATATGACCAGGTTCCGTAAGGCGGGATTGAATTATTGAATACTTCAAGATAACTCCCACTCCAATCTGACATAGGAATAAAGACCTCACCTTTACTATTTATTTCTATTGCATCTAACCAGAAATGCCTTGGTTGCGACCAATCTAAATCCTGTCCATAATTCTCTATTCCCCCAACTCTTTCACCCGAATCATTAAATACATTAATTGAATATAAACGTGTATTCCTGTCATAGTTTATTACATACAGCAAATTCAAACCGGGATCATAAGCAATATCAGCAATTGGAATAGTCGTATTATATGTAAAAAGAAGATTTCCTGAAGAATCAACCTTCAAAACATCCTTACCTCTATTATAACTTACATCAACAATAAACAGGTTACTATTCCCATCTCCGGTTATACACCAGGGTTCAGGGTAAATACTCCATTCGAAAGTGTTAGAATCTATATCTATTGAAGTAAGAGGCAAATTTCTTTCACACATAAATATTCTATCAGAAAATTTGTCATAATATAGATCAAAAATCCATGTATTTCTGATATAATAGTCAATTGATTTCGTATATTGGAGATTGTAATCAAACTGAGCTATGGGGTAATTGTCATCAGATTCGTTTGAAGAATAGATATTTATTCCATCTGAAGTGACTGCCTCCGGATACCAAAACCAAAGATTTTCCTCAAGATAATTAGATTTCGAATACTTATATGTATTGGTTTCTTCATTGAATAACGATATCATATCATAATTACTATCGGCTAAAATGATATTGTCATTATCATCAATATCAATGTCCCATATAAAACTAAATCGAGGTTGATTCAGCTTACCCCAAATTTCTATATCACCTATATAATTAAAATTAGTATCATATTTCTTAATCCAATATTCCCCTCTTCCATAAACATAAATATAACCATTATTTACAGTAAGTTTATTAGCCCAAAATCTATTACCCCAGGAACCATCTCCTTCAACTGGAACAGTTGTGTCATTACCATGTAAATCTGTTTTATATATTTCACTACTAAGCCATCTTACATAATTTGAACCTATAAAAACAATCTTTGAGAGACAATATAAAAATCCATCATTTTGAAATTCAAGATCAGCAATTTGTTTATAAGTATTATACGAAGATACCTCGATACTATCCAAACCATATTTTCTGATTGTTTCATCATTGTTGTTTACTACATAGATATAGGTTACATTATTCTCTTTTCCAACGGTAAAACAAGTAGAGGTATAATTTAATATAATTGAAGTGTTAAGGTTCAGATTTAAATCATAAATTCTAATTTTGCCGGAAGTGCTGATATAAATTTGATTATCAAAATAATTGATCTCTTGAACATTTAATTTCTCTCCAAGATTATAGGTCTCGAGATAATTTAAATCGTTATCATATTTAATAATCTTCGTTTCATTCGAATCGCTGTTATCAACAACAAACAACCTGCCAAAGTCATCAACAACATATTTAATATCTTGTTCCCCTTGATATTTTTCTATATCATAAATCTCTTTTTCATAATCTAAATTTGAATTTAATTTAAATAAAATGTTAGGCAGAAAAACAAACATCTCTCCATCACTATCGAAAACAAGATTTGTTATCCATCTCCTATAAATGCAATACCCACCATACTGCCGGTCAAGGTAATAATCTCTCTTAAGTCTGATTGCATTATTCTCGGCAATGGTATTGTCAAAAGAACCGAGGTTGTAATCGGCATTGGTTAACCATGACTTGGAATCTTTATCTACTTCTTTGAAAATCCTGTACTCAATTTGGGAGGAGTTTATGTTTAATCCGGATTGATTCTCAATCAAGGATGTTCCCGATACAACTTCTGAAGTGGAGAAAAGATTCTTATCAGTGTTTATGGTGATACCACCCGATATCCCGGTAATATTAATAAATTCGGTGAGATTGACTTCGTTCCCGGTTTCGGTATCAAGGCAGGTCAAAACAACAGTATATTTGCCCGATTTCAGTTGCCCGGGAATAGTGAAAGATTGGTTAAAGATACTCTTTGCATTGATGTCACCGGAGAAGATATGGTTAATAACTTCCTTACCGGAATCATCGCTCATGGATAGGTTAAGGTTATGCGATGTATTCTCACCTCCGGTGTTGGATATAGTTACAACACAATTATCTCCTGAGTTGAACTCTGTCTTCGAAATAAAGAGTGCTAACCTGGAATCGGAGATATAATACGGAATTGAAATATCTTTTACTTTTTCCTGACCAAAGTATCCTTTAAATAAAATTAGGTGCTCCCCGTTTGAAACATTGTTATTTAATTCAAATTCTCTATTTATTATTATCTCATCACCGGGTAATAACGTAATTGATTCGTTATAAATATCGTTTGAAATCGGAGTGCTTAAATCATAAGAGATTCCCAACTTAAATCGCCCGGTATTTCTTAAAGCTAAATTTGAAGTTAAGGTTTCGCCTTCGTTGTATTCTTCTTTATCATTTGTTACGGAGACTTCAAAATATGATGGAATAATTTTTGATAATGGATATTCTCCTGAACTGGTCTTTAATGTTCCGGAGATAAGGTAGTTGCCCAATTTAAGCTCTGAATTATTAACGGAAATATCAAAGTTCTTAAGAACTTCCGAACCTGAAATGATTTCCGTAAATAAAATTAGCCCTGGTTGGGTTAACAGAAGATTTCCATCAGGTAATTTGATTTCAAACTCTGCATTAGCATATTTTAAGTCAGTTTGAGAATTGTTCTTGACTTTTAACCCGGTTATATTGTTTCCTGCGTCATAAATATCTGCAAGGACGAACTCAGATGTTATATCGAATTTCTTTACCCGGATTATCTTCCTTGCAGGAATGCCCTGGCCTTCTACAGTGATAACTATTTCACAGATATAATTTCCTGATTCAGGATATATGTCCATTATATTACTGAATACTACATCCGCATCACCGTTGCTGGAAATATTGACAAGTTTATTATCAACCGGAATCTTTACAAGGTTCGGGTCATAGAAATTATATTCAACATTTATGTCGGTAAAATCTGTTGACATCTTATTCTTAATATTACAGAAAAGATTAATCTCGTCTCCACCTTGGTAAAATTCCTTATCCATCTGAATGGTTACTTCAAACGGTGAATCAATTACTTTTACAACTTTACTGGTAGAGGTGAGGTATTTGCCAGTCTCGAACGGGACATTATGCGGGTTATATGTACCAGAATCATTAGGGTCAACCAGGTGAACCCATAACCGGCCAAGGTCGGACTCGGTCACGGGAATCTGATATTGAATGGTCTCAATATATTCTGAATGAGGTTCAAGGATAATAGTTTTATAGAATGTCTTGAAATGGTGAAGCCAATCATGGTAAATATCAACCGTTCTCTGGTCATCTGTGTTGTTCCAGATATGTAAATTAAACGGAACAACCTCACCCTCAACCACATTCTCAAAGTCGCAGATTAAAGCACATTTAATCTTATTGCCTTCGTATGGCTCCGGCTTATAAATTACAGCCATACGCTTGGCTTCGTATTCTTCGGCAATCTTATTACCGTGTGAATCGAATAACTTGTATCCTACCCACCAGATACCCAGGTCTTCGACATAGAATTGGATGTTATATGTAATCGTGCTTGATTGGCCGGTGGAAAGGTTAATGGAATATGTCTTGGTATTAACAGAAGTTTTTTCCGGAGTATATAGTTCAAACTTAACAGAGACCGCTTTAGTGTTCCCGGTGTTTTCAATTTCAACAGGGATAACCCTCGAATATGTTCTGTACTGAACTTCAGGTATATTATCCCTGCCTTCCTCTTTCTTTGACCAGGCAATGATGTCCCGGACAAGTTGAATCTCACTGTAGGAGGCCATCTCAACTCCATACGCATAGTCAGTATATAACGATGAAAGGATTACATGACCGTTCCCGTAAGGGTAGATTAATAGACAAGGTTGGCCGTTTGCTGTTCTTCTTAAAAGAACTGTTGCATCGGACGGGTACTCAGTGAAGAAACCGTCAAAGTGAGCAGTTGCAGGATTCTCTGTGATACTGGCAAGCATCGGATGCCATGTATCAATATATGTAGAACGAGTAAAACAATTCTGATCCTCAACATAACCAAAACCTTCTGGTGAACCGGGAAGAACCTTGAAATCCGTTCCACGTTTTTGTGAAAACACAAATAGAATCCCGCCGGCATTAACATAGTCATGGAACTTCTGCGCAAGGGCACTGTCCTCTCCTCTTCCGATCAATGAACCCGAAGGTAATAAAACCATCTTATGTTTCTTAACAAATTCCTCAGGATTCCATAGTTTACTGTGAACTAACTTCGTCGGATTTAATAGATTTGTAGTCATAACATCCATTGCAGGGTATGTACCTGCGAGGAAAACTCCTGCCTCATGTCCTTTTAAATAACCTTCATAAGTGGGATTGTAATAATCATAAGAAAAAGAAGATTTACTATCAAGCGTTTTTGAATCTGTGTTATTAGAATATTCATCATTTCTACTTGCATCTTTATATATATCAATATCGTCAGGCGGATCTTCAAAACATTCTTCCTCATCAGGATAACGTTCAGTATAAATATAACCGATACAATAATCCATTAAACTCCTGGCAGTCCCATATAACCCTGACTTTGTTGAATCTCCATAATTAGGATGGGTGGGAGTCATATTTCCGGCAAGATCCGTTGCATAAACATAGAGTTCCTTATAACCGGATTCCAATAATGGACACTCAGAATAACCTGTGGAGTGATCTGCTGTTTGAATTGTATAAACTGCCTTATATGGAAGATCAGTTTCAGGATCATTTAATAAAACTTTTAAACCGGGTAAGAAAACTCGTTTCCCAGTCAAATCATAAAAGTAAACTCCGAATTTAGTTGGGTCAATTAAATCACTTAAACCCCCTTTGGTGTCTGGTGGATTATATGCACTAATTCCAGAAACTGCATCTTCAAGTAGTATAATATGCTCATTTTTACCGGTTGCTTTAGATTTCGTGTCTTTATCCTTTTTCTTTGGCGCTTCAAAATCTAATTTAATTATATGCTGAGTATCTGCAACATTCTCATTCTCATTAAATGCCCACGCGTAATTATTGGAAGGATCTCTATATGCAATTGTTGTGGGATTCCCATCAAAATCTTTTTCTTGGAAATCTTTTACATTTTTAACTTTTATACATATCTCTTTAGAGCCTTTAAAATCAGATATCGGAATAATTATTTTTTCTAATCTATATGTCCAATTTCCATCTTGTTCTTTTACCCAACTTCCCTTTGAACTGTCTGGAGTAAAAACTTTATTGGTGTCTGAAACAATTGATACATCAGGTTTAGGAACATCTGTTGAAAAAGATAAACGTAAGGGTTCTGAGAATTTTAATAAAATATCTACCTCTTTTCCTGGAATTGGTTTGTCTTTTATAATTTCAATCTTTGCTTTATTTTTCTGTGTTAGATCAGGAGATTCTGGATTGCCACAATAACTTATCTTACCATTATAATATTTCTTTTTTACCCCAAGTAAATTCTTTTCAGAATTACAAATCTCAACTTCAGATAAATACAAACAGAAATTATCAATAAATACTATTTCATTTTTAGGATCTGATAGGTCATTATCACCCTTGTCACTTCCTGCTCTTATAATTATTTTATGTTTCCCATCAGGATATTGAGGACCATAATCATCCTCCATGCTATTTATTAGTGCATCTTCACCATCCCAATCTTCTGCCTTTCTAAGTTTTGTATTCCACCTTCCATCTTTATCAATATCAGAAGGTTTTCCAGAAAAATTTTTACAGTTTGTTAAAATATAATAATATGAATGTCCGCGGCGACCTGTTGTACTATACGGACTTGGTTTATCATTTGTCTTTTTATGAAAAATTGTTTGTACAAAATTTTTTTTGTCATAATTTCTTAAATGTCCATCCCACTTACCATCTTTTATCAAATATTTTTCAGAATCATTTTTCCCAATTTTATAGAAAATATGCATTATTCCTGAATGAAGACCCAATTTATATTTCCTGTCTTTTAATGTTTTTGTAGGATCATATGCTTCACAAATAATATCAACATTCCCTGATAAAACATAAGGTTCATTTTTATTTTTTTCTGTTATTCCCCAACGATATTCATCTTTTTCGAAAAATACTTCTTCAATAACTGGTCTTATTTTTATATGATTTCCAGTATCATCAGTGTTGTGTAATTCCCTATCTAATAGATCTCCTTGAGGAGATAAAGGATTATACTCTTTTAATTTATTAAGATCCTTACATGCTATATGTATATGATAACATGCGAAATTTCCTTTGTATATTTCACCAATTTCTTGATTTACTCCTACGGTATCATTATTCTTAACAGATGGAATTATATGGTGATAAACGATAACATGCTTATCTTCTGTTTGTATCATACAAGTATGTTTTAAAGGATCAGTATCTCTAATCAATCCTCCTACAATAGAATAAACTTTAACATTATCAGTATCATTAACCGCACAATCAACACCCAGATGTAGACGATATTTCTTATCATCAGTATAACGATATGAACAATATACATCTGAAATTTCTCCAACATTCTTATAATTTTGACCATCTTTTACTTTTAAAGGCCATTCTTTAGCTGTTGTAGATACAGAAAATTTAAATAAATTAATAACTATTAAAAGAAAAACAAAACCCTTAAAAATAATTTTATTTTTCATATTACTTAATCCCTCCCCTTGTTATTAATATCACTTTCGTTTATTTTAATTCTATTATTAATTAATAATTCTTTATTCTCTTTATTTATAGAAATCGAGGAAAATTCTTCCTGAAATTCTTTTGAAAATAATATTTCTCCATTAAAGTTAATAATTTCTAGTTTAAATTCACCATCAGCTCTTTGGGATATTACAGCTATATTTTTATTATTAAAAAATTTAACATCTCTTAAAATTTCAGATTCTTCATATTCAATAATTTTAGATTTCTTACTATTTTCTAAAATTATATTTATTTGTTTCCTATTTTTTTTATTATCACTTATATTTGCAGTAAGGCAAATATTTTCTTCATCATTGAACCTTATTAAGGAATTACAATAAAAAGATCCTCTTACTTCTCCTTTTTTTATTTCTTTCCCAAATTTGTCTAAAAGTATAAATTCATAAATATCTGAACGAATATTTCTATTATCTAAAATTAAAATTAAATCTTCTTTCTTTTTTGAAGAAGAAAAATTAATTGCTTCATGTTTGATTTGTTTCTTAAATTTTATTTTACCTTTACAATCAAATTTTATAAAATAGATTAATTTTTCTCCATTTTGATTTTCTAAAATTACGTTTAAATATAAATTATTGTTAACAAATTTTACTATATTAGGAAAAAATATTTCTTTAAATTCTAAATCATTAACCATTGTTCCACTTCTAAAACTTATTTCCTTTGAATTAGAGAAATTATAAAATGTAATTTCTTCACCTGAAAATACATTTGTTCCTGATATTGATATAATATCACCGCAATCAGAAATATATAAAGTATCATAAATACCTGAAGTATAAAAATATATCGAACCAAAGTCCCTGATTATTGAATTTTGATTATCTAGAAGAAAAAATTTATTATCCTTTTTCACTAAACGGAATTTTTTATTAGAAGAATAAGAAATTATTTCACTATTTTCTATGTTAATTTTTTCTTTAATCTTATTTTTATCTTCTAAGATTCCTTGTTTTTCATTCACACAATAAATCAATGAAAAAACAAAAAACAAAATAAAAATTAAAAACCATACTTTCTTCATCTTAACACTCCTGATTTGATTTTAAATTTGATTAGTGTTATTAAATTATTAATGAAAACTTTCCTTATTTGCTTCTGGCCTTTTTTGTATTTGTTCATCTCTAATTCATTCATTAAATTCATTCTTCCTATTACTAACTTCGATTTATAGTATATCATAAATCTATAAAATTGTCAAGTAAAATCTGTGAAAAAAAGAGTAGATAAATCTAAATCATATTTTATTATATAAACATTATTTCTTATATGAGTGCGAGCCTCTTTATTACCCAATATACTGATATTTTGTAATATCTATAACTTCTTTTCAGTTCTTTATAAACCATCTTTTGCACAATATACTGTGCAGATTTTCCCAAACTTAAACCAAAACACCATATATAACCCCAACACAACGCATTTTAATTATATGCACAACAAACTGTGCATCATAATAAATTTGTGCAAAAGCCGGAAATTTTCATAATTCTAATATAGTCACGAAGAATTTGCTTAGCCACGAAGACGCCCCGAAGTGAATTCGGGGTAAACTCCGAACACGAAAGCAAAAAACAGAAAAATATATTTTTTTACTTACTTTTTTGTACTGGGTTATATCAATACTTTGAACCATAAAGCTAATGATACTTAAAATGCATTCCTGTGTAATCTTTACAGGGATTAAGCGGATTAAAGAGATTACTTTAAAATTTAAAATATGAAAGAAGTAATAGACCAGCACCCTATCCTAAACCACGAAGTTTCTTAGCCACCCCGAAGTGAATTCGGGGTAAACTCCAGACACGAAGAACACGAAAAACAAAAAACATTATATATTGATCGCTTCGCTCAAAATTTAAAAATCAAAAAAAACACAAAAAAAATATATCCTTACTTATTTTTTTGTTATATGTTATAATGTTACTTAAAACCAAAAAACTAATGATACTTTAAATGCATTCCTGTGTAATTGTACTTGGATTTAATTGATTAGCAAGATTAAATTTTAAATTAAATATTCAAAAAGTTTGAATCCGTTCAGCTGCACAATGATAAAATGGAGTTATCGAACAGTCTCGATGTAGTTCTGTTGTTCATTTTTTAATTCCTTAAAATATTTTAGGAATCATTCTCCATGGAACCTTTCTCTTATATTCTTCATATTCCTCTCTATATTTTTCAAGAAGATCTTTTTCTTCAAAATATATAATTGGTAAATAAAGAAGTGTGTAAGGTATTGAAAATATAAGTGCATACAACGACTTAAAAAGAACAGCCATACCAATTGCTAATAAACCATTACTTAAATATAGAGGATTTCGAACAACGCTATATATACCTGTTGTAATTACTTTTCCTTTCCTCTTTAAAGCCGGGATCAAACCTATCTCCTTTTGAGATACTATCTTGAGATAGAAATTTAGACCTAAGAAAATTGCACCCAAGATTAATGAGATCGATGTTGGAATTGCTATTTTGGGACCTTTGGTAAATGGTAAGGCAACCAACGGTGCAATAAAGGTTAAAAAAATAAAAATCCTAA
>DAOVMD010000368.1 GCA_030630935.1 Candidatus Mcinerneyibacteriota bacterium
GTTTTGTTCTTTTTATTTAACTAACAAAAATTAAAATCATTAAATTTCATGAAAAAAAATCATGATTACGGAAAAACCATCTTTGTAATCTTAGTTATGACACAGTCTCATTGCGAGCAAAGCGCGGCAATCTCGCTTTTATAAAGAACGTCAGAATGTCATTGCGAGTCCGAAGGGCGCGGCAATCTCAAAAGTTTCCTCTCGGAAACTTCAGTATCATGACCAAGATATCAGATCGAGACTGTACTAAATGCTTACAATACTTTATCTTAAACACAAATCCGAACGGAAAAATAAGATAAATTCTTTTTTCTACTGCTCAAGCTTGCCAAAGTGTTATTAGGGAGACGTGCCATGGCACGTCTCTACAAACTATAAAACGACTGTTCCGGAGCCCAGATACCCTAACGAAGTGCGTGGTTCTGGGTCTGATATCTGCTCTCTGTTCTCTGTGAGGTTAACGAAGTTAACCGAATTGCCGTTTAGGCCTGTTATGAAAACAACTATATTTTTAGTTTCATAAGAAGACTCTTTGTGTCCACTTATGCTCATTTATACATTATTCATAACTTGTGCCTGGCACCCTCAATGAAATGTAATCATCCATATTTGTGGATAACCTGGCCTTCCTGTTCTCTTATTAACAGGTGCTATTTGAATTACTATTCTTTTTCCGTTTTTATCCCAATCGTAATCTGATACTAAATATTTTGTATTAAAACCGGCATGTTTATTCATTTCTGTAATCTGAATTATATCACCATTGCTTTTTTTCAAGAATAGTTCAGTCGCAAGTTTGGCAGGTTTGGAGGTTGGAGCTTTCCAGGTTGAATCAAATTGACTCGAGAGAAAAACCAAATCTCCCGTACCAGAAGGTGAATAAGTTCCATGTTCTTCCCAAGTTGTCGGACTGTTAATTATGTGAACAAGATTAGTCCCGTCTATTTTAATTGAATAAATATCATCTACATAAGGCTGACCATCTGATGTAAATGAGAATGTAAATTCTTCAGCATTATAAAAATCATTTGTTTCATAAAACCCATTCCCGTTCGGTTTTATTGCGACTGATTTTGTGATCTCCATTTTCTCAGGATCAAAATCCGCAATCCTGATCTGCCAGCCGTCCCAATGATTTTCGCCTCCGGGTGTACGATTTCTAATCCGGGGAATTTTAATACCGGTAGGAATTCTTTCAGCAAATATTAATTTTTTCCCGTCATGGCTGAAATGCGGATGAAGTGCGGCGTGATTTAGTTTTGTTTTCCAAATACACTTTGCTCCAGTTCCGTCTTTCTTTATAATCCATAGATCATTATTGAGACCAAAAGAAACATGCTCCATGGCTCTATGTTTGGAATTTGAATTCTCAACCTGAATGATAATATGTTCACCGTCCGGATGCCATGCCGGCTGACCAACAAATCCCTTGGGAATATTAGAATCGCAGGTAACACAGTACTTACCTGAGCCATCCGGGTTTATAATATACACTTCAGAATTCTTTAAAAAATTATTTGATATGGCATCATAAGCAATCATTTCATGCGCAGTTCCTTTGTACCAGTCAACTCTGCCTCCTTTTGCAATGAAAAGTTCCATACTTTTTATTAGAGAATTAGCAGGAGAAGTTATATAACCCCCCGGTGAACCTCCCCCTCCTTCTTCACTTCTCTTAAAAATTTCACCACAGTATTTTACATGGGCATTAATTAAAATTAGTAATAGCATAACTAAAATTATGCCTGAGATTCGTAATGTTGTTTTGGTCATCATAATTTTATTTCCTTTATTTTAATTTTGATTCAACTGAAAATTTAATTCCGCTATGAGGCTTCATGTTCATAGTTTTCCTATAATATTAAAATATCAAAATTTCAAATGTTTTACATTCTAATTTTATTGTTTATATCTAATATTAGTATATAATATGGGAAACCAAAAGTCAAGTGCATTTTAATAGAGGTTTTCTCCATTTTTCCGTTATATTAATATTCATTAAAGTAAATAATCGACTCCTATCCCAAAACCTAGGGGTAACTGAGGAGACGTGCCATGGCACGTCTCTACGAACTATAAAACGACTGCTATCTACTCTCGGTTTGGTTAACAAAGTTAATCTATCATGCCCTTGACTGAGAAGGGAATTTATGTTATAATTTAAGTAGGTGAAAACTATGAGAAAAAAGTTTGTTCCAATCTACATTATTCTTTCATTGTTGACTATAGTTGCTTTTTGTGAGATTAAGAAAGAATCAATTAATGTTGAAAATTTCCTTCCCATCTTTTATCTGCCAATAGTTGATATCCAGAATGGTAATGGAATTACTTCTGTTTATTATGATATTAATGAAGATACATCTACCTATTCAATAGAAATTACAGTCGTTTTTGCCGATGAAGACCACCCTTCAAAGATATTTGATTTCGTATATGATTTATTTCGCAAGCAAAAGTACAAGAGAAAAGAAGATGTTGAAACCTTTTATATTTATATTGATAAAAACTTTCAACTTGAAAAAATTGACTTTAATTATAATGGTACCGGAACATATTCAGGGGAACAAAAATTTTTTATAAAGCGTCCGAAGCATTTTTCAAAAATTATTTCGGGGAGGGATTTCAAACTTGAGGGAAAGAGACCTATCATTTATATAAACACATGGAACCATATGTTTAGCGAAAAACCAACAAGCAAACTGGAGTATAAACGTATCGATAAGTATACTTTAAAATTTGGTTCGCGAAAACAGGTAGAAAACACTTTCAGGAAAAAAAGATAACTCTATCTTTTTAATTATTAAAATCCCAGCTAATTGTCATAAATACCACCATCAATTTACTTCTGTGTTTTCTTTTCTAATTCTTTTATCGCCCAAGTAATGACATGTATAACATTTTCGTTTTCTTCGGATTCTAATGCTTTTTTTAATGCTGAAATTGCCCTTGGATCACCTATTTCTTTAAGAGCACATCCAGAGTCTTGCCTTACAAAGGGATCTTCATTCTTTAATCCACGTTCAATTATTATTCAGATTTTAAAATTTCAATGAGATAAGGGATAGCTTTTTTATCTCCTATCGCTCCTAATGCATCTGCAAACTTCGAACGAAAACGTGGGTTTTTCTTCATCTCAATAATGAGAGGGGAAATAACTTCTTTATATTTAGAAGTACGTAAAACTGTAATACCTATTGACTGAACACGTTTATCATCGTCTTTTAGAATTTCCAATAAAGATTTAATGGGTATATTATCTATTTTGAGTAATACCCTAATTATATATCCTGTCCAATTTGTCCCATCATTTTTTGAAGATTTTTTAAGACAATTCATGAGTGGAATAATTACAGTTTGATTATTATTTAATATTAAAACTCTAATTACACTAAGTCTTACTTCTCGATTTGGATTTTCCAATGCCTTAATCAAAAAAGGTATTGCAGGTTCACCAATACTTGCTAAAGTTAATATTAAAACTTCTTCCAAACGATAATCTTGTGTGAAATAAAGAACTTTTGGAAAAGTATTAATAAGATTTTTTATTGTTTCCGGATCTGTAGTCCTGTTAAGTTGCCTGATAGTATTAAGCAATTCCTCATTATCAACATTTCCACCAGGTTTTGTCATAAGTTTTTTTAATCTAACTTCTGGGGGTTGAGGTGATATCGTTTTTTTAATTAAAGTATTTTTTTTTATCTGATTAGCATATCGGTCTATTGCATAAATGTTTCCCGAATCA
>DAOVMD010000104.1 GCA_030630935.1 Candidatus Mcinerneyibacteriota bacterium
ACCTGTAATTATTCCAATCATTAACGCGAAAGAAAAATTATGTAAAGCTTCTCCTCCCCAAATAAAAATTGCCAAAACAACCATGAATGTTGTTAATGATGTAAGGAATGTTCTACTAAGGGTTTGATTAATAGAGTAATTAATTAGTTCCTCATACGTTTTCTTATGACGGCTTGTTTTAAGAGTCTCTCTAATTCTATCATAAATTACAATTGTATCATTCAACGAATAACCAATAATCGTCAGAATAGCCGCAATAATAGGAATGTTAAACTCTTTATTCAGCAATGCAAAAACTCCAATTGTGATCAAGATATCATGGATAAGCGCAAGGATTGCACCAATTGCATATTTTAATTCAAATCGTAAACTAATATAAACTAGTAACCCTATTAATGCAAAAATAATTATTACAAAAGCTGTCTTCCTTAATTCTTTTCCTACTTTTGGTCCAATCAAGGTTGTTTCTCTAATCAGGAAATCATCCTTACCTTCAAATAAAGTCTTAAGGTCAGATTGAAAAGAATCAACTATACTCTGGGTCATTAAATCAGCAATCCCTTCCTTAATCTCACGTTTATTAGCAGTGTTAAGGTTTATCTTCATCAATTCCGGATTGAGATCCTCAGAATCAACCGCAATTACAGAAGTCTCTGAAGTCTTCTTGAGATTATTCAGATCTGGAGGTGACATAACCTGAACAGTGAAGATCCTCTTAAAATCATTCATCTGAACTGTTTTAAGCCCAATAACTTCTGCTGCTTCCTTAAGTGTCTTAAAAGAACCCTTGGCTGTGCGAGCTTTGATTAACTTCTCACTCAACTCCTCAGAAAATGCTGGGATCTTCTTCTCAATGATTATCTCTGTGCCTTCTTTTCCCTTAATCCGCTTAACATTTACATTTAATTCCTTCCTGATCATATTCTGTTCATCAAGGGTTAATTCATTTTCAAACTTAATCTGCATCTTAATCCCGCCATCAAAATCAATTCCAAAGTTCAGGCCTCCACGGATTACAATTATGAAAAATAATCCTATTAAAATTAATATCCCGGAAATAAGATATGCCTTTTTTCGGAAGTTAATAAAATCAACATTAGTATTCCTTAGCCAACGCATGGTTTTCTCCTATTTATATGCTTAATTTTTTCACTTTAAAATTATTCAAAATAATATCAAATGCCAGCTTAGTAAAAACAATTGCCGTAAACATACTGGCTAAAATTCCAATCGATAATGTTACTGCAAATCCTTTGATTGGACCTGTTCCAAATTTAAAGAGTACCAATGCCGCGATAAGAGTAGTTACATTAGCATCTAAAATTGTAACCCAGGCCTTTTTAAAACCAGCATCAATTGCTGCTCCAACTGTCTTACCGAGCCGTAGCTCTTCTTTTGTTCTTTCAAATATTAAAACGTTTGCGTCCACAGCCATACCAACCGTCAGAATTAAACCTGCAATTCCGGGAAGGGTAAGGGTGAAATGGAATAAGGTCATAATCCCAAGAACAATTATTAAATTTAAAAACAATGCGAAATTAACAATTAAGCCGGAAGCTTTGTAATAAAATAACATGAATAAAATCACAAAAACCCCACCAATTAAGATTGAGATCGCACCAAAATAAATTGAATCCTTTCCAAGAGATGGACCAATTGTCTGATTGTGCAATACTATAACCGGAGCAGGTAAAGCACCTGTCCTTAACTTCAATGCCAGGTCACTCGCAGTGTCAAGTGTAAATCCGCCGCCGCTTATCCTCGCACTTCCACTTGGAATAGGTTCATCAATAACCGGTGCGGAAATAATAACATCGTCAAGGATAATTGCTAACCGCTCATTAACATGTTGTGATGTAATTCTATAAAAAATCTTACCACCCTTCTTGTTGAAGTTTATAGTAACATACGGTGCTCCCATTGTACTTGATGAAAAATTCATCCGGGCATCTTTAATCATATCACCGGTTAAGAGTGTCTTTGATTTTACAAGAAAAGGTTTTTTGAGGACTTTCCCATATTCATCTCTTCCATATTGAAAAAGAATCTCTCTACCTCTTGGTAAAATAACATCTTTAACAATTTTACCTGTTTCAGGATCAATGTACCTGGTTATATCTCCTTTCTCATCCAATAATTTAAACTCTAAATAAGCAGTGGATTGAATTAAGTCAATCGCACGATCAGTATCAGCGATGCCGGGAAGCTCAACCACTATCTTAGTCGAACCTTCTTTGGCAACTGTCGGTTCTGAAACTCCAAACTCATCAATCCTGGTCCTGATCTTTGCAATTACACGGTCAATTGCATCTTTCTTCTGAGCTGCTGGAATTTCTGAAGTATCAACCTCAAGAACTACACGAATACCTCCTTGAAGGTCAAGACCAAGGCTGATCTTCCTCTCTTCTAATTGTTTAATCTCAGCAGATGTAAGCTTCTCTAAACGTTCTTCATCAGAATACGAATACCATTTCAAAGTCGGAATAATTGACATAATGGCTAAAACTACAACAACCACTACTAATAAACTTCTCCATAAAATACTTTTTCTTCTCATAGATACTCCTAAATAATAATATTATTTACTATATTATATAAAAGAAATGATTTTAACATAAATTTAGAAAAAAATCAAGGTGTTTTTAGAAAAATTTCAAAATCATTAACTTCCCTGATTTAAATACTAGGATATCATTTTTTATCTTATCAGCATTATAAACATAGGAGATTCGTTTGATGTCACCAACGTCAATTGTAAAAATCGGTAATCCACCTATACCAAGTTTTTCATCATTGATATGAACACTAAGCTTGCCTTTATAATAATAAATTACATCTTCAATTTTATCGCCTGTAATATCGCTTAAGAAAAAATTATTCAGTGTATAAAACAAATCTGACTTACCGTCAACTTGAATAAACTTATAGGCCTTTGTGGGCATCCTTTTATAGCGCCCCTTTTCCCACTGTATCCGGGGTACAAAATAAACATCTAAAACCTTATCTTTCTTGACATATTGCTTAAGCGCAATAGGTTGAATATAGTAAATCACCAGAAGATCTGATAACTTCCCCTTGTCCAGCCGACCCCCATGAATATCAACTGCATTTTCCTTAATTCTCGATATTAATGGAGGAGTTGAAATATCTCCATCAAAATATATCTCTACTTTTGTACTGGTATAGATATCAGAAAAAATCATCAAGTCACGGTGACCATTTAAATCAATATCGCGGAAGGAATATCTGAAGTTTTTATAGGGAGCTATCTTTATTTTAAATTCTAGACTTAAATCTTCATTGTTAATAATTTTATACAATAAAATGCTATTGCCCACAAAAACTGTGAAATACCGGTCATCACCTTTTGAAAAAATATGCAGGTATTTAAATTCGTAACTAAGTTTTTCTGATGGTGGTATTGAATTATAACTGACAGAAAATTCCGTTTTAACCTCACCCGGCAGAAAAACACCCTTACTTGTAATCGGTTTGTCTCCCATTCCAAAATAAACCCGGTAACCGTCATCTTCCGGAATTGAAATTGCATAATTGTCATCGTCAAATTTAAATATAAAATTATTCCTATAGTTGATACCTAACCTAATTGGGAAAACAGTTGCGATGTCTCTTAGTTTCTTAGGCTTGCTGCCGTCCAACGGAACATATTCAATGCTACTTTTCTTAAGTAAAATCAAAAAATCATTAAATATCTCAAAATCAATACAGTTCTCTCTTGTCGAATAAATCTCCTTAAGCTCTGATGTCTCAGGATTGTATTCCTGAAAAATAACCATATCAGCAGTCCTTAACATAAAAATATATTTCGACAATTCAGAATCTTTAATGTTGCTGCCTTTTATCTTTACAATATCTCCCGTTATATTGATGGTGTCCTGCTTATACTGATATGGAAAAGTGAAATTTACTGTTAAAAAAAGAAGGAAAATTATAAGAATATTTTTTTTCATTTTAACACTTGGAATTGTAATTTAATTTTAAACATACTAACTTTTTCATGAGAAGTTTTTATTACTAACTCATCTTTAATTAAACCCGGTTTAACATTCTCTGTATCAAGCCAGACTATTATTCCATAACGGCTGCCTTTCTTCAACTCGGAAATCTTAACCTTAATGTTTGGATTTTTCACCTTTACACTCTTAACAGAGAATTTAACCTTATCAGAATAAACTAAAAGCATCTGAGCACGGAAGTCTCCCCGTCTTTGCCTGATCGTAATATTACTACGATTAACGTTAATATCAGATTTTATATCGGCGGAAACCGGAACTGTAATCTTTGGCATCTTTTTATCATCAAGCTCAATAATTATCTTACCGTTTACCCTTCCAATATAGTTCCCCTTAATACTTACCTCTAACTCTATCCCTTTCCTGCCTTTCTCAACAAAATCTTTTTGAACAAAACTAAAGAATGAATCATTAATTCCATAGACTCGTTTTACTATTACTGCTTTGGCACGGTCGGGAAATATCCTGATTTTCCTCTTATAAGGATAAGCATAGGGAATCTTACCAAAATTCAGATTAGTTGGCCTGACAACAATGTATGCACGAACAAAACCAGCAATTGTTATCGGAATATTCTCCTTCAAAGGATCATTGGTAATTACATGAATGGTCTTCTTCACTTTATTCAGATAGGTTCCCGTCTTAAATATTACTTTAATCTCACCCGTTCCACCGGGGGGGATTGGTTCTTTGGGCCACTTCGGAACTGTACAACCACAGGTGGACCTGACATTCTTGATTAAAAGAGGACCGGTTCCGATATTCTTAAACTTATAAATGTGTTCAATCGAAACCTTCTGGTCAGCCTCGCCAAAATTAAACTCTGTCTCGGAAAATTTGATCCTGGGAATACGCTCTTCGACAATTAAACCCTTCTCTTCAGTTTCACAACTTGTTGCAAAAAAGATCAGTAATAAAAACATTGAAATCAGAATAGATCTGCTGCTCCTTCTCATTCTTCGCTCCTTTCTAATTTATTAAAAATTACATTGATTTATAAATCCTTAAAGTATCACGCGCAATTACTAATTCTTCGTTGGTTGGAATGACAATAACTTTTACTTTGGAATCATCTGCATTTATAAAGCCTTCCTTACCCCTTACTGTTTCCTTATTCTTTTCTGAATCGAGTTTTATCCCGAGACATTCAAGGTTCTCACAAGCTGCTGCTCGAGTAAGATCTGAATTCTCTCCAATACCTGCAGTAAATACAAGCGCGTCAAGCCCGCATAAAACTCCAATATAAGACGCAATATATTTCTTTAAACGATAAGCCGTTACATCAAATGCTCGTTTCGCTTCTTTACTTCCTGATATCATCTTTTCTTCTATCTCTCTTGAGTCATTTGAAATACCGGATAAACCTAATAATCCACTCTCCTTATTAAGAATATCATCCATATCCCTGTAATCAACATCATAATTCTCCATTAAGAAAATAGGAATAAACGGATCAATATCACCGCAACGTGTTCCCATTACTAATCCCTCCAATGGCGTAAAACCCATTGATGTATCAACTGATTTGCCGCCGTCAATCGCTGCAATACTACAACCATTCCCTAGATGAGCAGTAATAATTTTTAAAGATTCAATCGGCTTACCAAGTAATTCCGCAGCGCGATGTGCTACATAATAATGCGAGGTACCGTGAAAACCATACCTGCGAATAAAATACTTTTTATAATATTCCATCGGTAATGCATATAAATATGCATGTTCAGGGATAGTCTGATGAAAGGCAGTATCAAAAACTGCTACTTGAATTACTCCTTTAAATAACTTCTCAGAAGCCTCAATACCATGAATATTATGAGGATTATGCAATGGCGCTAACTTCTTACAATCATGTAAAACTTTCATAACTTCCGGTGTCACTAATGTAGATTCCGAAAACTTCTCACATCCATGAACTACACGGTGACCTACTGCCTTAATATCCGAAACATCTTTAATCACTCCATACTCCGAACTGAGAAGAATTCTAACAACTTCTTTTATTGCTTGTGAATGGTTTTTTATATCTTTAACTTCCTCAAATCTCCGACCGTCTCTACACTTGTGCTTAACCTTAGCATCTTCCTCACCTAATCGTTCTACTAAACCCTTCGCTAAATATTTTTCTGTACTCATCTCTATTAATTGATACTTAACTGATGAACTGCCGCAGTTCAAAACTAATATACTCATCTTACCTCCAGATGTTTTTATATTAATATTTATTAAGTTTATCATATTTTATTAAAATAAGTCAAGAACATTTTTGAGGTTTTTTTAGTGGGAATAAGCGCACAAATATCTTAAAAACACTCACAAAGGTGGCGACGTGTCCCTAAAACATATGGTCACTGTTGAGAATTAAACATAAGGAGTGGAGAATGTGGTAAATATATAAAAATTATTCTAATTTATTAAGGCAGTTTTTGATAAATCGACGCGATTTGGAGAGATATATATTTGTCTAAATAATAGAAAAAAGTATAACACCTAAGAAAACCTTAACTTCATAGTCGAAATTCCTTACAGTTCATATAGTGCAAATTTTTATTCTGAATATTTTTCCCAGCGAGCATCAAGGTCGGGTGATTTGATCGTCTCAATCAGATAACTTACAAACTCATTCCCAGTCACACCATCACTATGTCCGGTTAAAACAACTTTTTTCTCATATTGTGTACATATATCCAGAGCTTTTTCTAATCTCTCTGCACTTTTAGCAACATTTATATGTCTCAAAAGCATTGCAGCAGCCCTTATGATACTGGAAGGGTCAGCATATTTTGCTCTACCTTCTTCCACCATCCTGGGAGCACTTCCGTGTATTGCTTCAAACATAGCATATCTCTTTCCGATATTCGAACTACCTGCAGTTCCTACTCCGCCCTGGAGCTCCGCAGCCTCATCAGTAACAATATCACCATAAAGATTCGGTAATACAAAAACTTTAAATTGCTGACGCCGTTTGGGATCCAATAACTTAGCAGTTATAATATCAACAAACCAATCATCAGCTTTTATCTGGGGATACTCTTTTGCCATATCATAAAATATCTGCAGGAATGTTCCATCAGTAGTCTTTAAAATATTTGATTTTGTAACACAAGTAATTCTGTTTATTCCATTATTCTTTGCATAATCAAATGCAAGTCGGATAATCCTTTCAGCACCAGGTTTTGTAATTACCTTGAAATCAAAGGTTATATCATCACCAAGTGCAATACCTTTTGAACCAAGTATGTATGCACCCTCTGTATTCTCTCTAAAAAATACCCAATCAATATTATCCTTCGGAACCTTTACAGGTCTAACATTTGCAAAAAGATCTAATTCCCTTCGCATAGAGACATTTGCACTCTCAATATTAGGCCAGGGATCTCCTTTCTTTGGTGTGGTAGTAGGACCTTTTAAAATAACATGACATTTTTTTATCTCTTCTAAGATATCATCAGGTATAGCTTTCATTACCTTGACACGATTTTCTATTGTTAACCCCTTAATCTCTTTGAACTGAACTTTTCCTGATTTTTCTTCATCATCAAGTAAAAATTTCAGGATATTCTCTGCATGTTTTGTTATAATTGGGCCTATTCCATCACCACCGACAATACCAATAATAATCGGTTTTAATTCGGTGTAATCAATCCAGTCCTGCTGGGATTTCATCTTCTCAACCCGGAGAATTTGTTCCTCAACAAGTTTTCCAAAATGGTCTTGTCCTTGTTTTATCAAATCTTCATTCACTATTTATCTCCTTTAAGAATGATGAACTCTTAATCAATTTTAAAATCTTTATGTTTCTCAATATGTTTTAATAAACCACCATCATTCAATATATTCAACATAGCTTTAGGTAATGGAGGTGTGGTCATCTCAAAATTTTTTGTAACATCTCTGACAACACCATTCTCTAAATCAACTTCAATTTCATCTCCAATATCTATTTTGTCGGTATCACAGATTAAAACAGGGAGACCAACATTGATTGCATTTCTGTAGAAAATCCTTGCAAAGGATTTTGCTAGAATTGCAGAAATTCCGGCAATTTTAATAATTGCAGGTGCATGTTCCCTTGATGAACCAAGACCAAAATTATTTCCACCCACAACAAAATCACCTACTTTCATCTTCATTGCAAATTCAGGATCAGCATCTTCAAGAACATGTTTTGCTAGTTCTGGGAGGTTAGACCTGAGATGAAAATATCGACCTGGGCATATTAAATCTGTAGAAATATCATCACCGAATTTCCATGCTTTTCCTGTCAACTTCATTATAACACCTCCCTTGGATCCGAAATT
This sequence comes from Candidatus Mcinerneyibacteriota bacterium, assembly GCA_030630935.1. GTDB lineage: Bacteria > AUK180 > AUK180 > JAQVHJ01 > JAQVHJ01 > DAOVMD01. Next base: position 8,333 of record DAOVMD010000104.1, read on the forward strand.
TCTCCTTTTAAAACAGAGTATGCACAAGTTGCAGGAGATGCAAGGTATACAAACCCTTCAGGGTTCCCCATTCTCCCCTTGAAATTTCTATTAGCGGTTGAAAGGCATATCTCCCCGTCTCCCAAGACACCTTCATGAACTCCAACACATGGTCCGCAACCGGGACCCATTACAGTTCCTCCTGCCTGCATAAATATTTCCAACAATCCCTCGCGTGCTGCTTGAATATAAATATCTCTTGACGCAGGAACAACAATTAATCTTGTGTCAGGTGCTCTATATTTCCCCTTTAATATATTTGCTGCAATTCTTAGGTCTTCAATTCTACCATTAGTACAAGTACCAATAAAT